>JACRCE010000113.1 GCA_016213015.1 Deltaproteobacteria bacterium
ATTCCTTGACTATCCGTGTCGCTTGTGAGAAATTCTCTATCGTGGCTCTCTGAGTCATGGGGTATCTCCTTATAGTTGGTTGCGGAACCGCTATAAAAGATACCCCTTTCCTTTTAATGACACAAGATAAGATACATTACCCCACGCCTTAAATCTATTGACAACCCTCAAGCCTATCAAGTATACTTAAAAGTCTTTTTATAAGGTTTGCCTGATGAAGATTGACATTGAAGACATATCAGAGGCCGGGCTGTCCGTTGATGTAAGCGCCACAGCCGCCGAACTCGTCGCCATTGCAGGGAAGCTCGACTTTACGTTGAGCGCGCCGGTTCAGGCGCGCCTTGAGATGTCGAGGACCGGGGGCGAGGTGCAGGTCAGCGGCGAGATAAAGGCATCGCTCGGTTTTGTATGCTCAAGATGCTTGAAAGAGTTCGAATATCCGGTTGACGCGGCCTTTTCCCTGTTTTATACGCGCCAGCGGCAAACCGAGAAGGAAAAGGAGCTTACAAAGGCCGACTTCGACGTGAACCTGCTTGCCTCCAATGAGATGGACACGACCGAGATACTTCTCGGGCAGCTTACGCTTGAAGCGCCGATCCAGCCGCTGTGCCGCGAGGAGTGCAAGGGCCTTTGTCCGAACTGCGGCGCGGATTTGAACGATGGCGCCTGCGCCTGCGCCGATAGACATAAGACCGATTCGCGTTTCGCGGGACTCAAGGACTACAAGGTAAAGTAACGGTTAAAACGAAGCCATAACAGTAAAAAGAGGGGATAACAAAATGCCGAATCCAAAGAAGAGACACTCAAGATGCAAACGGATGCAGAGGAGAAGCCACGACGCGCTTACCAGCCCGGCAATATCCAAATGCCCGCAATGCGGGGAGCCTAAGCAGCCTCACCACGTCTGTCCGGCCTGCGGAACCTATAGGGGCAGGGCCGTGATAAAGAAGGAAGAGGCCGCCTGAGGCGATTTTTAACGATTATTTCACAGACCTTGCACAAACCAATATGAAAATAGCAGTAGATGCCATGGGCGGGGATTTCGCCCCGGCCGTGGTTGTTGAGGGCGCTATACGGGCGGCAAAAGAGTTCGGCATCCATTCCATCCTTGTCGGCGACAAGGAGATGGTGAACGCCGAGCTTAAAAGGCACGGGTGCGCCGATTCGAGGATAACGGTCAGACACGCCTCCGAGGTAGTCGGGATGGACGAGTCGCCGTCGCAGGCGATAAGGAGGAAGAAGGACTCCTCTTTAAGGGTCTGTTTCGACCTGGTCAACGACGGCGAGGCCGATGCGGTGGTCAGCGCGGGCAATTCAGGCGCGGCAATGGCCGCGGGGATATTCCTTTTTAAGAAGATAAAGGGGGTTGACCGTCCCGCCATCGCCGTGAGCGTGCCTACGATGAAGGGGCAGACCGTGCTACTCGACGTGGGCGGAAACGTCGACTGCAAACCGGCGCATCTGGCGCAGTTCGCCATAATGGGCGAGACCTACGCGAGATACGCGCTTCAAAAAGAGTCCCCGCGAGTGGGGCTTCTGTCCAACGGCGAGGAAGAGGCCAAGGGCAACGAGCTTACGAAGGAGGCCAACCTGCTCCTTAAAAAGATGTCGCTTAATTATATCGGCAACATCGAGGGCAGGGACATATACCGAGGCGACGTGGACGTGGTGGTTGCCGACGGCTTCGTGGGCAACGTGGTCTTGAAACTCTCCGAAGGGCTTATGGAGGCGCTTATCTCCATGCTGAGGGAGGAGATAATGTCGAGCGTGCCGTCCAAGATAGGCTACATGCTCGCAAAGGGCGCGTTTTCCAACCTCAAGAAAAAGATCGATTACGCCGAGTACGGCGGCGCCCCTCTCATCGGGGTTGACGGGGTGTGCATCATAAGCCACGGCAGAAGCAACCCCAAGGCGATGAAGAACGCCATCCTCAGGGCAAGGGAGTGCGTGACCGCAAGATTGAACGATCATCTTCGCGAGGCGATCGGGAGAAGCGGCGACATCGGAAACATCAAGGAGCAATCGCTTTTGCACGTTGGGTCGGAGGTGTAAATCCATGCTCAGGTCAAGGATTGTCGGCACAGGCTCGGCCGTTCCCAAAAAGGTCGTTACCAACCATGACCTTGAAGGGCTGGTTGACACGACCGACGCATGGATTACGTCGAGAACCGGCATAAGCGAGAGGCGCATCGCGGTCAACGAGCCGTGTTCCGAGCTTGCCTCAAGGGCCGGAAAGGCCGCGCTCAAGGCCGCGGACGTAAGCCCGAAGGACTTAGACCTCATAGTCGTCGGCACGGTAACGCCGGAGATGACCTTTCCGTCAACGGCCTGTCTTGTGCAGGCGCATCTTGGAGTAAGGCCCGGGGCCACGGCCTTTGACGTCTCAGCGGCGTGTTCGGGATTTGTCTACGCCCTTGACGTGGCCGATAAGTTTGTCAAGGCAGGGGCGCATAAAAAGGCGCTTGTAATAGGCGTTGACCAGTTCTCAAGGATCGTTGATTGGAAGGACAGGTCAACCTGCGTGCTCTTCGGAGACGGGGCCGGTGCAATCGTGTTGAGCGCTGAAAAAGGGGCAAGGGGCGTACTGTCATGCCATACCCATTCCGACGGCAGGCATTGGGAGATGCTCTACGCGAACGGGCCGCACCAGTCGAGTCATTTCGATCACGGACACCACAAGTCGCCGTACCTCAGGATGCACGGCAACGAGACCTTCAAGATAGCCGTAAGGACGATGGGCAGCGCCATAACCGAGGCAATGGAAGCGAACGGATTGAAGGGCGAGGACATAGACCTCCTTATACCGCATCAGGCGAATCTGAGGATTATAAACGCAATAAAGGACAGGTTGAAGCTCCCGGATGAAAAACTCTATGTCAACCTTGACAGGTATGGCAACACCTCGGCTGGCTCTATACCGCTTGCGCTTGACGAGGCTGTAAGGGAAGGCAGATTGAAGGAAAACGACACCGTGCTTTTCGTGGCCTTTGGCGGTGGTTTTACGTGGGCGTCCGCAGTGGCGAGGTGGTAGGTTAAAGACCGTGAACCGTGAAAAGATTCTTCTTTTAGGGAAGTTCTGATTAATCATGTATTCTGTCATTCTGAGGGAGCGAAGCGACCGAAGAAACTCGTAACTTGCTGATTTGCCAAATGATAGATTCTTCGCGGAGCCTGTCCTGAGCGAAAAACCAAGATTCTTCGCTTCGCTCGAAATGCATAGCGAAGGGCTTAGAATGACATCCGGTTGAGAGTTAATCAGAGCTTCCTTAGATGGTTCACGGTATTTACGTCTTTTATGGTCACGGTTCACGGTCACGGTAGTTACACGGTATTTTATGAAAAAGATAGCCATCATATTCCCGGGGCAGGGTTCCCAGTCAATCGGCATGGGAAAGAGCCTGTATGAAGGGTTTGCCTCGGCTAGGGCCGTTTTCGACGCGGCAAACGACGCGCTTGGTTATGATCTGAAGGGTATTGCCTTTTCAGGTCCGGCCGTTGACCTTGACAGGACTGAAAACACCCAACCCGCGTTGCTTACGGCCGGGGTCGCGGCCTTTCGCGTGTTGAGCGAAGAGGCAGGCGCGCATCCGGTGAGTTTTGCGGGGCACAGCCTCGGCGAGTTCACGGCGCTTTGCGCCTCAGGCGTCCTTGACTTCAAGGACGCGGTGCGGCTCGTACACCTCAGGGGGCGCTTTATGCAGGAGAGCGTACCTTATGGCGTCGGGAAGATGAGCGCGATAATCGGCCTTGGACTGGGCGAGGTGATCGAAGTTTGCGCCTCGGCGTCAACCGCGGAGAACGTCGTCGTGGCGGCAAACGTCAATGGCCTGCAACAGGTGGTCATATCGGGACATGCGGGCGCGGTTGACCGCGCCGGAGCCATTGCAAAGCTCAAGGGCGCGAAGATGATAGCGCCGCTTCAGGTGAGCGCGCCGTCTCACTCTCCCCTTATGAAAAACGCGGCCGAGCGGCTTGCCGAGGAACTCAAAGGGATCGGTCTGAGGCAGTTTAACGTCCCGGTCTACTCCAACGTGGAGGCAGCGCTGGTGGCTGACCCGACGTTCGTGCCGGGACTGTTAGTAAGACAGCTTACAAGTCCAGTGCTCTGGGTTGACATAATAAAGAGGATGAAGGCCGACGGCGTTACTACGCTCATAGAGGCCGGCCCGGGCAAGGTGCTGACCGGACTTGTAAAGCGCATAGAACCGTCGCTGGAACTGCTGAATTTCGGAGAGGCGTCCGATCTGGACAAGGTGAAGGCCGCGCTTAGGTAAATACTTTTCAAGGAGGCTTGGATGCAGTTAACCGGCAAGGTTGCGATAATCACGGGAGCTGGGCAGGGCATCGGCAAGTCCATAGCCCTTAAACTGGCCTCTTACGGGGCGGACATAGCCGCGGTGGACGTAAACCTCGAACGGGCGCAGGCCGTGGCGAACGAGGCCAAGGCAATGGGCAGGAGGGCGATGGCGCTCAAGGCCGACGTGGTCAGCGCAAAAGAGACCGAGGAGATGGCCGAGAAGGTCTTCAAGGAGTTCGAGGCGCTTCATATACTCGTCAATAATGCCGGCATCACGAGGGACGGACTCATCCTTCGCATGAAGGAGGAGGACTGGGACGCGGTGTTGAACGTCAACCTCAAGGGCGCGTTCAACTGCACCAAGGCATGTCTCAAATACATGACCAAGCAACGCTGGGGCCGGATAGTAAACATAGCCTCGGTCGTCGGCGTTCTCGGCAACGCCGGACAGGCCAACTACGCCGCGAGCAAGGCCGGTCTTATCGGCCTGACAAAGAGCGTGGCAAGGGAGTTCGCGTCAAGGAACGTTACCTGCAACGCGGTGGCGCCGGGATACATAGAAACCGCCATGACCGAGTCGCTTGACGACAAGGTCAAGCAGGAGATAATCACAAAGGTTCCGCTCGGCAGGCTCGGCGGCCCGAACGACGTCGCGATGGGCGTGCTGTTCCTGTCGTCGAACGCCTCAAGCTACATAACAGGACAGGTCTTGAGCATAGACGGCGGCATGGCGATGTAGGTAAAAAAACCGTGAACCGTGAAAATCCCCATGATAAGGGGGAGTTAGGTGGTTGAATCTTTTACGGTCACGGTCACGGACAACGGTCGCGGTCTTTAAGTTGACAACGGTTGGCAATGATGTTATACAAAAATCTGCATTCAGCGGCGGAAAATATCATAAGAGCTATAGGAGGCGCAAGATGTCGTCAATTGAACACAAGGTAAAGAAGATAATAATGGAGCAACTCGACGTAACCGAGGAAGAGGTTACTCAGCAGGCGACGTTCGTGGACGACCTTGGAGCGGACTCGCTTGACATGGTTGAAATGGTCATGGCGTTCGAGGAGGAGTTTTCCATCGAGATACCTGACGAGGACGCAGAGAAGATAAGGAACGTTCAGGACGCCGTTGATTATCTGCACAAGAAGGCCGCCAAGTAACGGCAGGTTGCGGCCTTGAGCGTACCGGTCAAAGGCCCGTGCGCGCAAACCCGAATATCCGCCGGGCTCGCGTTCTTTACCAAGCAACGCGGCGGATGCCAGAAGAATAATACACCATAGACGCTCAACTACATTCAGCGTTCGCGTTGTTCGCAGACGAGCGCATCGCGTCTTGTTTCGGTTTCATATCCGTTAAATTTACTATCGGTGACTCACACATGAGAAGGGTCGTCATAACAGGTCTCGGCTGTATAAGCCCGCTTGGCTCAGGGGTTGACGCATCATGGAGCGGCGCGAAGGAAGGGCGCTCAGGCATAAGGCGGATAACGCGCTTTGACGTATCGGCCTTCCCTGTGCGAATCGCCGGCGAGGTGCCGGACTTCGATCCGTCGGCTCACGGCGCTATAGATAAAAAAGAACTCAAGAAGATGGACGTCTTCATCCAGTATGCGGTGAGCGCGGCAATAGCCGCCTTTAAGGATTCCGGTTATACCGTGACGGACGATAACGCGGAGAGGGTCGGCGTGTACATCGGCGCCGGCATAGGCGGACTTGGGGCTATAGAGCACTGGCACGACGTCTTGAAGGAAAAGGGCCCCGACAGGGTTACGCCGTTCTTCATACCGATGGTCATAATCAATCTGGCCTCCGGGCAGGTCTCCATAAAGATAGGCGCAAAAGGGCCTAACAGCTGCGCGGTTACGGCGTGCGCCACGGGGACTCACTCCATCGGCGACGCATTCAGGCTCATCCAGAATAACGGCGCGGACATGATGATCGCGGGCGGCACGGAGTCGACCATAACCCCACTTTGCGTTGCGGGGTTCAACGCCATGAAGGCGCTTTCAACGCGAAACGACGCGCCTCAAAAGGCGAGCAGGCCGTTTGACAAGGGCAGGGACGGGTTTGTCGTGGGCGAGGGCGCGGGCATCGTGGCGCTCGAAGAATTTGAGAGCGCAAGGAAGCGCGGGGCGCGCATATACGCCGAGGTGGTCGGATACGCCATGAACTCCGACGCATATCATATAACGATGCCTTCCCCCGACGGCATGGGCGCCGGACGCTGTATAGAACTCGCCATGAAGGATGCGCGTTTGAACCCTGAGGACGTTGACTACATAAACGCGCACGGCACGTCAACATATTATAACGACCTGTATGAGACGATGGCCATAAAGAGGGTTTTCAAGGGACAGGCGAAAAAACTCATCGTAAGCTCCACAAAGAGCATGACAGGCCATCTCCTCGGCGCGGCCGGGGGCATAGAGGCTGTGTTTACGGCCCTTGCGATAAAGGACGGCGTAGCGCCGCCCACGATCAACTACGAAACCCCGGACACTGAGTGCGATCTGGACTACTGCCCGAACGCGGCGCGTTCAATGAAGATAAGGTCAGCCTTGTCAAACTCATTCGGATTCGGCGGGACCAACGCGGTGTTGGCATTTAGGCGGTTTGAAGGATAGGCATGACTGAAAAGATAGCCATTGCAAGCGACCACGCCGGGTTGGAACTCAAGCTCGACTTGAAGGAGTTTTTGACGGAGCTTGGCCGTGAGGCGCTCGACATGGGCGTTGACAACGACGCATCGGTTGACTACCCGGACTACGGCTCTCCGGTTGCCGAGAAGGTCTCGACAGGCGAGGTGAAAAAGGGCGTGCTCATCTGCGGCACAGGGGTGGGCATGAGCATACTTGCCAACAAGTTCAGGGGCGTTCGCGCCGCGCTCGTAAGCGACGTTTACACGGCAAGGATGTCGCGTGAGCATAATGACGCGAATATCCTCGTCATAGGCGGAAGGATCGTGGGCAAGGGGCTTGCCCGCGAGATACTGAGGACGTGGCTTGAGACGAGGTTCGCCGGTGGCAGACACCAGAGAAGGCTCGATAAGATAACGGAGATCGAAAAAAAGGTGAACGGCCAAGGGTGAAAAAAGTTATCGGTTATCCGTTATCGGTTTAAGGATAAGTATTCTTTTACCTGCACTGATAACCGACCACCGATAACCGATAACCTTTACGGAGGAAGACTTTCATGTCCGCATTAAAGGGTTTTGATCCTGAGATTTACGAGGCGATAAGGCTTGAGACCGAAAGGCAGGAGCACAAGCTCGAGCTGATAGCCTCTGAAAATATGGTGAGCGAGGCCGTGCTTGAGGCGCTTGGGAGCGTGCTGACCAACAAGTACGCCGAGGGGTACCCGGGCAAACGTTACTACGGCGGATGCGAATGCGTGGATATCGCGGAGAACCTCGCCATAGAGCGGGCTAAAAAGCTCTTCGGCGTCGATCATGTCAATGTCCAGCCGCACTCCGGCTCTCAGGCCAATATGGCCGTGTATATGTCAATATTAAAGCCGGGGGACACCGTGCTCGGCATGAACCTTTCGCACGGCGGCCATCTTACGCACGGAAGCCCTGTCAACTTTTCCGGCTTGCTCTACAATATCGTTTTTTACGGGGTACGCAAGCAAGACCAGCGCATAGACATGGGACAGGTGAGGGACCTTGCCATGACCCATAAGCCCAAGATGATAGTCGTTGGCGCGAGCGCGTATCCGAGGACAATCGACTTCAAGGCGTTCCGCGAGATTGCGGACGAAGTCGGGGCGCGCATCATGGTGGACATAGCGCACATAGCCGGTCTTGTTGCCACAAAGCTCCACCCAAGCCCGGTGCCTTACGCCGAGTTCGTTACCACCACCACGCATAAGACACTTCGCGGCCCAAGGGGCGGCATGATAATGTGCAGGGCAGAGTTTGCAAAGGCCGTTGACAAGGTTATATTCCCCGGCATACAGGGCGGCCCTCTCATGCACGTCATAGCGGCAAAGGCCGTTGCCTTCAAGGAGGCGCTTGCCCCGTCCTTTACAGATTATCAAAAACAGGTGCTTTCCAATGCCAAGACCCTTGCCGATGCGCTGATAAACTACGGCTACGACCTCGTTTCAGGCGGCACGGACAACCACCTGATGCTCGTTGATCTAACGAAGCAGGGTATCACCGGCAAGGAGGCCGAAGACGCCCTTGTCAGGGCGGGCATAACCGTAAACAAGAATACAGTGCCGTTCGAGACCAGAAGCCCGTTTGTAACAAGCGGCATCCGGCTCGGCACTCCGGCGACTACTACCAAGGGCATGTAGGAAGCGGAGATGAAGGAGATTGCCGCCTTCATCGACATGGCTATAAAGGCGCGCTCCGATGAAACCGCGCTTGAGAAAATAAAGGCCGGGGTAAGGGAACTCTGCTCACGGTTTCCATTTTATCGGGAGCTTGTAAAACAGGGAAGCTGAGTTTTGCGCCGCGATTTTTATCCAAACGCCTGCCACTACGCAGGCGTTTTTTATTGGAATGTACGCTGAAATCTGTTAATTTTAACGTGATGGAATTACTCCTCGGATTCGGCTCGGCGCACGGCGCTTTGAAGGCTGAAGACATATTGAACAAGGCGGGGGTCTCATTCAGACTCGTAACCGCGCCAAAGACGATAGACCCTGCTTGCGGACTCCTCGTTGAGGTGTCTGAAATAAATCTTCAGGCAACGCTTGATGCTCTGAAAAATGCCGCATTCGAGCCTAAGGCGATATACAGGAAAGACCGTGAACCGTGACCGTGAACCGTGTAAAAATGCAACCCCCTAAATCCCCCTTATCAGGGGGACTTTTACGGTCACGGCCTTTAAGGTAAGTTTGTAATGTTCACGCAAAGATGCTACGCTTTGAGTTCGTTAAAAGGATAATCGTAATGCCGGATAACAGCGCGGCAAGACGCCGCCTTCCCGATTGGGCTAAGAAGAGGCTTGCGCGCCCAGAACGGGTGCGCGGCATGAAGGCTATATTGAGAAGGCGCGGCCTCCATACCGTTTGCGAGTCTGCGCGCTGTCCCAATATGGGCGAGTGCTTCGGCAAGCCAACGGCCACCTTTATGATACTTGGCGACGTTTGCACGAGGGGGTGCGGTTTCTGTTCGATAGATAAAACCAAAGCGCCTTGCGTACCCGACGTTGATGAGCCGCGCAACATTGCGCTTGCGGCAAAGGAGATGGGTCTGAGGCACGTCGTAGTTACCTCGGTAACGAGGGACGACCTTGCGGACGGCGGCGCGCGTCAGTTTGCCATGACGATAAGGGCATTGAGGGATGAATTACCTGCCGCGACCATAGAGGTGCTCACGCCGGACTTCAAAGGCGACTGGTCGGCGCTTTCAATCGTATTGGACGCAAGGCCGGACATATTCAACCATAACGTCGAGACGGTAGAGAGGTTGTATCCTATCGTAAGACCGCAGGCCGATTATCACGGCTCATTGTCTGTTTTGCGTCAAGCAAAGGCAACGGGCGTCATGACAAAGTCGGGCATCATGGTCGGGTTTGGCGAAACGGACGAAGAGGTGAAACAGACGCTTGACGCGCTCAAAGACGCGCTCTGCGACGCAATTACCATAGGCCAGTACCTGCAACCGACGCGCTTGAATCTGCCGGTCAAGGAGTACGTGAGGCCGGAGGTCTTTGAGAAGTACGAGGCATACGGCAGGTCAATCGGCTTGAAACACGTATACTCCGGCACGTTCGTCAGAAGCTCATACAATGCCGAGAGGTTGGCAGAGGGCGGCTGAGTTGCCGTCGGCAGGTAAAGACCGTGATGCGTAAAGGTCCCCCTGATAAGGGGGATTTAGGGGGTTGAATCTTTTTCACGGTCGCGGTTCACCCCGTTAGAAAATTATCTTCTCTAACGGGGTTCACGGCTTTTCAGCACACTACGAGTTCAGGGAAGAGGCAATGGACGATTTTTACAGGATCAAGCGGCTGCCGCCGTATGTATTCAACATAGTAACCGGCCTTAAGATAGAGGCTAGGAAGCGCGGCGAAGATATAATAGACTTCGGCATGGGCAACCCCGACCAGCCGACGCCCAAACACATCGTAGACAAGCTCGTAGAGGCGGCGCAAAACCCGCGCAACCATCGCTACTCGGCCTCAAAGGGCATCTACAAATTAAGGCTCGCGATTACGGATTGGTATAAGCGGCGTTTTAACGTGGACTTGGACCCTGAGACCGAGACGGCAGCGACGATCGGCTCCAAAGAGGGTCTGGCGCACCTTGCCCTTGCAATCATAGAGCCGGGGGACGCCATCCTTGTTCCGAATCCGACATATTCGATACATAAGTATTCGGCGGTGATTGCCGGCGGCGAAATACGCTCCATCCCGCTCGGGCCGGGCATTGATTTTTTTGACGAGCTTCAAAAGGCAACGAAGGAGTGCTGGCCAAAGCCCAAGATACTTGTCATAAACTTTCCGCATAACCCGACGACTGAGGTCGTTGATAAGGGTTTTTTCGAGAAGATAGTCGCCTTTGCGAAAGAGCATAACATAATGGTCATACACGACTTGGCTTATGCGGACACGGTCTTTGACGGTTACGTTGCGCCGTCTTTTCTTGAGGTAGACGGGGCTAAGGACGTAGGGGTGGAGATGTTTACGTTATCAAAGAGCTATAATATGCCGGGCTGGCGCGTTGGCTTTTGCTCCGGCAATAAGAGGATGGTATCCGCCCTGACGCGGATGAAGAGTTATCTCGATTACGGGATGTTCCAGCCGATACAGATAGCCGCGACAGTCGCGCTAAACGGGCCGCAAGAGTGCGTAAAAGAGATTTGCGATATGTATGAGCTGCGCCGCAATGTATTGGTGGAAAGTTTCAATAAGGCCGGTTGGGAGATGACGAGACCTAAGGCCACGATGTTCGTCTGGGCGCGGATACCGGAGAGGTTCAGGGCGATGAAGTCCCTTGAGTTCTCCAAGTTCTTGCTTGAGAAGGCAAAGGTATCGGTCTCTCCGGGCGTCGGCTTTGGCGAGATGGGGGACGAGTTCGTGAGGATCGCGCTCGTAGAGAACGAGCACAGAATACGACAGGCGGCCAAGTGCGTGAAGAAGGCGTTGGAGGGGTAGTTGTATAAGGTATTTATAAGCCATAGTACGCGAGATAAGGGGCTTGTGGCGGCGCTTGCTCATCTCTTTAAGGAATTAGAGCTGACGCCTGTCGTTGCGCGTTGGTATTTGACGCCTAATGCGCCTCTCGATAAGAAAGTATTCGGGCTTATAGACGGATCGGATTGCATCGTTGTCTTACTGACAAAAAACGGGATGCGGTCCAATTGGGTGCGACAGGAGATAGGTTATTCGATAAAGCAAAATAAAAATATTATTCCGATAGTAGAGCGCGGCACATTAAAGAGAGATCTGGACGCCTTGAAAGGAAGAGAACATATTTTATATGACGCGCAAAGGCCTGACGCCGCTTTACAAACGGCTTCTACCTATATCAAGCATTTGCATCTCAAGAAAAAGGAGCAGGAGAAGGCGATAGTGGTCATAGGCGGCATAGCGGCGTTTCTTTATTTATTGTCTCAAATGGGAGGCGATAACAAGTGATTACCGTAAAAGATAGCAGACGTATTTCTCTTAAAAAACCGCATGGCAGGATAATATCCAAACGAATAAAAGATTTTGTCATAAATTACGACAGCGATGGCTACATTTGCAGCATGGAGATGGATTTTATCGAAGCGATTTCAACGATAAAGGGTAGATTGCACAAAATAAAGAAGCTCAATTGGGATACGCTCTACGGGCTTGGTAAAGGGTTGTGGAAAGAAGACGCGCAGGAATACATAAAACGGCTGAGAGATGAGCGTATATGACCCTTGTCGGAGAGTTGAAGAAAAGCAAGGCCGTTTTTATAGATACCGCGCCGATTATATATCATATCGAGGCTCATCCGCGTTTCGGCCCTATCGTGAAAGAAGCGGCGCATTTTTTCAAATTAGGGAACCTCTGATGAATTCTTATTTTGTCATTGCGAGCCGCGCTTTCGCGGCGCGGCAATCTCTAAGTTGTTGATTTCCTTGAAGACGAGATTGCTTCGCTTTGCTCGCAATGACGGGTCGGCGAATTAATCAGAGCTTCCTTAGAAGGCATTAAGGCGTTCACTTCCGTTATTACCATCGCGGAGGTATTGCCAAAACCGGTTAAAGCGGCGGATACAAGGTTGGCGGAAATGTTTTTGGATTTTTTATCGCATGGAAGAAATCTTATTCTTATTGAAATATCCGAGGTTATCGCCGAGCGCGGCGGAAGATTAAGAGGCAAGTATGACTGGCTTAAAACAATGGATGCAATCCAAATCGCGGCCGCAATAGTCGCGGGCGCAGATGCGTTTTTGACGAACGACAAAGACCTCAAGAAGATAAAGGATATAAAAATTTTGGTTCTGGAAGATTACTCTAAATGAAAAGGATAAACATAGGCATTATCGGACTCGGCACGGTCGGCACAGGAGTTCTCCGGGTGCTCAAGGAGAACGCCGTCGTCATACGCGAGAGGCTTGGGGCCGAGCTTGTCGTAAAGAGGGCCGCTGACAGGGACATCGTCAGGGACAGGGGCGTGAAGATCGAGCCGGGCGTGCTTACGACCGACGCGCTTGAGGTCATAAACGACACTGACATATCCATCGTAATCGAGCTTGTCGGCGGCACGACCGTTGCCAAGGACTTTATCTTAAAGGCGCTTGAAGCCGGCAAGCACGTCGTTACGGCCAACAAGGCGCTCTTGTCCACGCACGGGCCGGAGATATTCAAAAAGGCCGTTGACAAGGGGCTGGACGTGTACTTCGAGGCGTCCGTCGGAGGCGGCATCCCGGTAATCAAGACGCTCAGGGAGGGTCTATCAGCCAACAGGATAGAGGCGATCTACGGCATCATAAACGGCACCTCGAACTATATACTGTCCAAGATGACGCACGACGGCGGAAAGTTCGAGGACGTGCTGAGGAGGGCGCAGGAAAAGGGCTACGCCGAGGCGGACCCGGCCTATGACGTGGAGGGGATCGACGCGGCGCACAAGCTGGCCATACTTATTAACCTTGCTTACGGCACTAACGTCGCCCTTGCGGACATATATACGGAAGGCATCACGCGCATCTCGCCGCTTGACATAAAGTTTGCAAAGGAGTTCGGCTACAGGATAAAGCTCCTTGCCATCGCCAAATCGGTTGACAACAGCGTCGAGGCCCGCGTGCATCCTACGATGGTTCCGGCAACGCATCCGCTTGCGCTGGTTGACGGCGTATACAACGCGATACACATACGCGGCAACGCCGTCGGCCCGGTAATGTTCTCCGGTCTCGGCGCTGGCATGATGCCCACCGCAAGCGCGGTTGTCTCAGACGTGGTTGACATAAGCAGGAATATCGTTAAGGGCATATCGGGCAGGCTGTCTCCCTTTGCTTGTGCGCCGGACGCGGTGCGGCCGGTCAAGATAAAGGACATGGCCTTGCTGGAGATACCGTATTATCTGCGGTTTCTCGCCCTTGATAAGCCCGGCGCTTTGTCAAAGATTTCAGGGGTCCTCGGCGCTCATAATATCAGCATACTGTCGGTTATACAAAAGGACAGGAAGATCGGCGGGGCCGTGCCGCTCGTGATAGTTACTCATCATGCGGTCGAGGCTGCGCTTGCCTGCGCTATTGAAGAGATAGAGAAACTTGATATAATACTCGACAAGGTCGTCCGAATCAGGATTGAGGACAATCTTGGTACGGTTTTGTAACGGCAGAGAAAAAGCAAATATGTAGATGTGGAGAAGCGATTTAGTGCCAAAAACAATGACGCTCAACAAGTTTGCGAAGGCATTTGCCAAACTAAAAGCTAAAGGTTGGGTTCAATCGGAACGTAGAGGGCCGACAGGCATCGGGCAGACTTTAGAGAAACTGCTTGGTTTGTCTGAAAACAACGTTGCTTCACCCGATTTAGGCGAGATTGAACTAAAAGCGCATCGCGTAAATTCATCGTCAATGATTACGCTCTTTACTTTCAACCGCAAGGTTTGGAAGATGAAGCCCTTGGACGCAATCAAAAAATATGGCACACCGGACGAAAATGGACGACTTGGCTTATACTTTACCATGTCCTGCGCGCCCAACAGCGCGGGGCTGTTTCTTCATATTGAGGCCGAGACGATTTCGGTTCGGCACATATCCGGTCAAATCGTTGCCGAGTGGCAACTTCAAATATTGGCGGAGAGGTTTATAAACAAAATACCCGCTCTGATTTTTGTAAGCGCTTTCAGCGAAATGCGCGGATACATCGAATGGTTCAAATTCGACAGGGCGCAGTTGCTGACGTGGACATCGGCCGATGTAATCCATAATCAAATCCTTGCCGGCAACATCCTTGTTGATTTGCGGCTACACGACAAAATAACGAGCGCGCGTAATCATGGCACTGGTTTTCGCGTGCACGAAGATAAATTGCCATTACTTTTTCAAATCGTGAAGGATTTATAATAGATGCTGAAAATTACGCAAATGGATTTTTTTGAAAAGCCTGAATCGCGAGTTGAAACCGGCGATTGGACTTTTAACGGCGCGTCAACGCGAGAACTTACGCATTGTTATCACGATTATCCCGCTCGAATGATCCCTCAAGTAGCGGGCAAAATACTCGACTTGTTTGGCGGTGACGCAAAATTTTTATTTGACCCTTACTTGGGAACAGGCACTTCGTTAGTAGAAGGAATGGTTCGCGGGATTAATGTCGCCGGAACAGACCTTAACCCGCTTGCGCGACTAATAGCCGGAGCGAAAACATCAACCCCCGATTTGCGTTTAATTGATAAGCACATCGGCAAGTTCGGTAAATTCGTTTTTGATTATACCCCCAGCCCTCTGGCAGTTCCGCCAACGATTCAGGGAGTAACTCGTCTTGAATTTTGGTTCAAAAAAAGCGTTGTTGAAAAACTCTACCGGCTAAGAGAGTTCCTGCAATCCATTGAAGATGACTCTGCACGCTTATTTTTTCAGGTTGCTTTTAGTGAAACCGTAAGAGAAAGCTCGAACACAAGGAACGACGAATTTAAGCTGTACCGCTATAGCGCGGAAAAGCTTGCCGCGTTCAACCCGGATGTTTTCAGGATTATGTCTCAAAAACTTCAACGCAATAGGACAGGACTGGGGAAATATCTTGCCATTATTAAAAATTCAAAACATGCGCCTGTCTCTAATATTTACAGCTTCAATACAGTTACGGGGATACCTCAAGATTGTATACCGCCGGCCGGCGTTGATATAGTCGTTACATCGCCGCCGTACGGCGATTCGCATACAACGGTGGCGTATGGTCAGTATTCGCGTTTGTCCGCCGCTTGGCTGGAACTCAAGGAGCCGGATAAAATTGATAGAAAACTAATGGGCGGATTTGCGAGTAAGAAATTTTCGTGCTTTACTTCCAAAGCCCTGAATTTCGCAATTGAGCAAATAGGCGCGGTTGATAAAAAGCGGGCATTGGAAGTTTCCGCGTTCTATGTGGATTTGTACGCTTCAATCGCAAATGTAGCGCTAACAATAAAGCCGAAGGGTTACGCTTGTTATGTCGTAGGCAACAGAAAAGTAAAGGGAGTCGTTTTGCCGACGGATGTTGCGGTAAAGGATTTTTTTGAAGGTTGCGGGTTCGAGCATGTAAATACGTTTACGCGGGTTATTCCCAACAAACGTATGCCGTTAAAGAATAGTCCGACCAATGCGCCGGGCGTTATTGACAGTACCATGACTAATGAATACATCGTGATAATGCGTAATGCCTGATGCTTTTTGTTTTGTCGTTTCAGCGTTCATCAAGGAGATAAGTCAGTGCAACTTACAAGAAAAGGCCTGTGGGCCGGGATAATCAACGAGTTCAGGGAGTTTTTGCCTGAGATAGGCGATGACGCCATCGTAACGCTTCTCGAGGGCAACACCCCGCTCATCGAGATGGCCAACATGAAGGATATATTCGGGGATATACGGCTCCTTTTCAAGTTCGAAGGGCTGAATCCCACCGGTTCCTTCAAGGACAGGGGCATGACCTTTGCCGTGTCAAAGGCGAAGGAGGACGGGGCAAAGGCCGTGATTTGCGCCTCGACCGGTAACACCTCGGCCTCGGCCTCGGCGTATGCCGCAAAGGCGGGGATGAAGTCTTACGTGCTGGTTCCTGAAGGCTCGGTCGCGCTCGGCAAGCTCTCTCAGGCCATGATGCACGGCGCGCTGGTCTTGCAGATAAAGGGCAACTTCGACGAGGCGTTGAACATCGTCAAGGACATTACCAAGAACTATCCGGTAACCATGGTCAACTCCATAAACCCTTACAGGATAGAGGGCCAGAAGACCGCGGCCTTCGAGGTCGCCGAGCATCTTGGACACGCGCCCACGTATCACTTTTTGCCGGTGGGAAATGCCGGGAATATCACGGCATACTGGAAGGGGTACAAGGAGTATAAGGACAAGGGAGTGATATCGTCCCTGCCAAAGATGATGGGTTTTCAGGCCGAGGGCGCGGCCCCTATAGTGGCCGGACACCCGATAGAAGACCCGCAGACAATTGCCACAGCCATCAAGATAGGCAACCCGGCAAGCTGGGCCGCGGCGCTTGCGGCGCGCGACGAGAGCGTGGGCGTCATCGATTCCGTTACGGACGAGGATATACTTGAGGCATATAAGTTGTTGGCGGGCCGCGAAGGCTTGTTTTGCGAACCGGCAAGCGCGGCCGGCCTCGCGGGCGCGATACGGATGAAGAAAGAAGGCGTGTTAAACGACGGAGACACCGTGGTATGCACCCTCACCGGACACGGGCTTAAGGACCCGAACATGGCGATAAACTCGTGTCCCAAGCCGTTGAAGGTCGCCGCGGATACGAAGAAGATACTCAAGGCAATGGGGTTTTAATGTAAAGACCGTGAATCGTGACCGTTGTCCGTGACCGTAAAAGATTTATTGAAGCTCTGATTAATTCGCCGACCCGTCATTGCGAGCAAAGCGAAGCAATCTCGTCTTCAAGGAAATCAACAACTTAGAGATTGCCGCGCCGCGAAAGCGCGGCTCGCAATGACAAAATAAGAATTAATCAGACCTTCCTTATTTTTTATTATCGTAGTATAGATTTTGTGACAGCCTGTAAAAGGCGGCTAAATGCAATAGAAGGGGGGATTGAGTATGGGAAAAGAGTCTCTATTAAACCGTATTACCGTAAACCCCGAAGTAATGGTAGGGAAGCCGACGATAAGAGGATTAAGAATTACTGTGGAACAAATATTAAAGGCGCTTGCGGGAGGAGTAACCAATACAGAACTATTAGAGGACTATCCTGAGCTTGAAAGGGAAGATATTCAGGCGGTCCTTATATATGCTTCTGAACTTGTGCACGAAGAACAGGTCTTCGCCGTCCGTTAAGGATGATCTCTTGCTATGGCAATCAAACTGAAATTTTCTGTAGACGTCGGCAAGAAGGTTGAACAGTGGCTTGCGGAAAACGGAAAGGAAGGCAGGATGGTCATTACAATGGATAAAGACTTTGGAGAACTTGTTTACAATTCAGGAAAATTGCATTCCGGTGTATTGATTTTGAGGCTTGAAGACGCTAATGGCGGCAAGAAGGTAGAGACCGTAAAGAAAATACTATGCGAATATTCAGATAAGTTATATGGCAAGTTTTGTGTATTTCAGGGAGAAAGATTAAGGGTAAAAAGTTGAAGCGCCTGTGATCAACAAAAAGCCGAACGAAAAGATAATCCTCGTATCGAACGACGACGGCATACGCTCCCACGGCATATTGAAGCTCGCTTCCGCGCTACGGCGTGTCGGAAGGGTTTACGTCGTTGCCCCGGACAGGGAGCGGAGCGCGGCGGGTCATTCACTTACGCTTCACAGGCCGCTTCGCGTCGAGCGGGTGGGCGAGGGGATGTACGCGGTTGACGGTACCCCGACCGACTGCATAAGCATCGCCGTTAACGGCGTCATGCCCGCGAGGCCGGACATTGTGGTGAGCGGCATCAACAAGGGCGCAAACCTCGGGGAGGACGTAACCTACTCGGGCACGGTGAGCGCGGCCATGGAGGGCACGCTCATGGGCATACCGTCCATCGCCGTATCTTTAGCAGGGCGTGACGGCTTCGATTTCAAGGACGCGGCCCGCTTCGCCGCCTCCCTTGCAAGACGCATCCTGAAAAGCGGCCTTCCGAAAGACACACTCCTCAACGTGAACGTGCCTCAGAAGATCAAGGTAAAAGGACACAGGATAACGCGGCAGGGAAAGCGCTTCTTCAGCGACGCGGTTGTCGAGAAGGTGGACCCGCGCGGGAAGAAGTATTACTGGATAGGCGGCGACATGCTCAGGTGGGAGGGCGGCAAGGACACGGACTTCCATTGCGTGCACAAGCTGGGCTGCATCTCCGTTACGCCGCTTCACTTAGACCTTACCAACTATGCCTCGATGAGGGAGCTTGAAGGCTGGAAGATATGAAGGGCGACATCAAGGGGCCTGTCGGCGTCAGGGTAAAAAAAGACAACTATTCGTGGCCGCGCCGGAAGATGGTGGACTCGCAGATAATCGGGCGCGGCATAAAGCAGGCCGAGGTCATAAACGCCATGCTCGCCGTCCCGCGCCATCTATTCGTCGAGGAGGCGCTCATCGGTCAGGCGTATTCCGACTTTGCCCTGCCGATCGGCATGGCACAGACCATATCCCAGCCGTACATGGCGGCGTTGATGGCGGAATCGGCGCGTCTTACGGGGGTGGAGAAGGCGCTGGAGATAGGCACGGGTTCGGGCTATCAGAGCGCGGTGCTCTCGCGGTTGTGCTCCAAATTATATTCGGTTGAAAGGATATCCGCCCTTGCCGCGAAGGCAAGGAGGACGCTGGACGATCTGTTTGCCTCCAACGTGGTGATACACGTCGGGGACGGAACCCTGGGCTGGCCGGAACACGCGCCTTATGACGCGATAATCGTCTCAGCCGGAGCGCCTAAGACTCCAAAGGCGTATACCGATCAACTGGCCGTCAACGGAAGGCTGATAATCCCGGTCGGACAAGGCGAGGAGCAGGAACTCCTGAGGATTACGCGCAAAAAAAACGGCCTTATTACCGAGAGGCTCTGTTCCTGTAGATTCGTAAGACTCATAGGCGCTCAGGGATGGCAAGGCGCGTAATCGGTTATCGGTGGACGGTTATCAGCAGACGGTTTTAAGGATAATTATCTTTTACCTTCACCGATAACGGGAAGTTATGAAAAGCATCCTCCTCCTTGTCGTCATCCTTGCCATTGCGTGCTTTGGCTGCATGGTCGGCAAGGGCGTAGTGCACACGGTCAGGGACGGCGAGACACTATGGCGGATCGCCAATGCCTACGGGGCCGACCCGCAGGAGCTTGCCGAGGTGAATAACCTCGGAGACCCGGCGGAGTTAAAGCCCGGCACAAAGATATTCATACCAGGGGCAACGGGCAGGCGAAGCGTTAATCCAAGGCCGAAGCCTGCCGAAGGAGCGGCGCATAAGCAGGACAAGAAAAAACGAGCGCCGCAGGCCGCGACCTCCGATGAGCGCGAAGACAGGGTAGTTGTCCAGAAGGACAGGTTCATCTGGCCGGTCAAGGGGACGATTGCAATGGGTTTCGGCGTGGACAAGGACGGCGTAAGGCACGACGGCATCGACATAAAGGCGGTTGAGGGCGCGTTGATAAAGGCCGCTGACGACGGCCACGCGGTTTTTGCCTCCGACATGAAAAGCTACGGCAACACCGTCATCCTCAAGCATGGCGACAACTTCTATACCGTCTACGCGCACAACAAGTCGAACATGGTTAAAAACGGCGACAAGGTCAAGAAGGGCGCAACCATAGCAACCGTGGGCGCGACCGGCGCGGCCCGGTTCAGCCAACTGCATTTCGAGGTAAGACAGGGTAAGAAGGTCAGGAATCCTCTTTTTTTCTTGCCTTAACTCCACGTATGATGTAAATATATTAAATTAGGCGGGATTGTGTTCATGACGCGCTCCATCTCCATTAACGGGGACGAAACATGAAAAGGTCCGTAAAAGAACGTTCGGACGACTTGGCGACGGACTCTGCCGCAACGGACTCCGTTGTTACGGACTCCGTAACCGTATACTTCAGCAACATAAAGAGGTACCCGCTCCTTACCGCTCAGGAGGAAAAACGCATTTCAAGAAAGGCCGCATCGGGAGACCCCGCAGCGCGGACGCGCATGATAGAGGGCAACCTTAGGCTCGTCGTAAGCATTGCGCGGCATTACGTAAGGAGGGGACTGCCGCTTCAGGATTTGATCGAAGAAGGCAACATCGGCCTCATAAAATCGGTCGAACGTTTCAAGGCCGCAAAGGGCTGCAAGTTTTCGACCTACGCGACCTACTGGATACGGCAGGCCGTGGAGCGGGCCGTAGCCAATCAGGCCAACACAGTGCGGTTGCCCATACACATATCCACGGACATTTCAAGGGTCAACAGGGCGATACGCGACTTGACGGCGTCGTTGCAAAGGGAGCCGAGCCTCCATGAGCTGTCCGACAGGACCGGACTTTCCGGCAGGTACGTCAAGAAACTCGACATGATAAACAGGAAGTCGTGCTCCATCGACGCTGCAAGGGCCGACGGGAGCGATCTGTCGCTCCTCGATCAACTGCCGGACGAATCGTTTCCGACCCCGATGGAATTGATAGACGAGGCGAGAAGGACAGACAAGGTAAACGGCTGGCTCGACATGCTCGACAGGAACGAGCGCAGGGTCATAGTGTTGAGATTCGGTTTCGGGGACGAAGAGCCGGAAACTCTGGAGAAGATCGGCGCTCAGTTCGGGGTTACGCGGGAGAGGGTAAGGCAGATAGAGTCCCGCGCCATAGCCAAATTAAAGACATTTATCAGGCTTAAAGAGGGCGCCGGAGGGTTTGATTCGATATAGGTTGCCCCTAAAAATTGCTATTTTCCCCGATTTCTGTGTCAGGGCTAAAATACACCGGTTGCCCGACGGCTTGCGCCCAGCACCACTTCGTGCCGAAAAAGTGTATCGTTTGACAAGTCTCGTATTGCGAAGTGGTGCTGGGCGCAATAAGACGGGCTTCAAAGAG
>JACRCE010000112.1 GCA_016213015.1 Deltaproteobacteria bacterium
GCTCTGATTAATTTTCTTTTCTGTCATTGCGAGCCGCGCTTTTGCGGCGCGGCAATCTCTAAGTTGTTGATTTCCTTGAAGACGAGATTGCTTCGCTTCGCTCGCAATGACGGCTTAGACGAATTAATCAGAGCTTCCTTAGGATAGTTTTTCCGACCTGACGCCCGTAACGCAATCGGTCGCGAAAAATAGCAATTTTTAGAGCCAACCATCTGATATTACATATACTTGATAGCACTATTCGAGACGGGAAGTAAAGCAAAAGATGTGTGTAAGAAGGTTGATGCAAGGATGGTGAGAGACGGTTGAGAGGAAGGTTGGAAAGACGGTTAATGACGGTTCAGGGTTAACCACGAACCGTCGTTAACCCTAACGGCACTGCTTCGCTTGAGCGTATCCTTGAGTTTTTTCATTGCAACGGCCTCTATCTGGCGCACGCGCTCCCTTGTCAGCCCGAGCCTTACCCCGAGCGTTGCAAGGCTTTCCGGCTCGTCGGAAAGGAGTCTGCCTTGGATGACCATGCGCTCCTTGTCGTTGAGTTTGGCCAGCGCGTATCCGACCTCCTTTTTAACGACGGCCTCATTCTGCCTGACTTCAATCGTCTGATGGGGATCGGAGTCGAGGTCTTGCAGCATGTCCATGCGCGTTGCCTTGCCGTCGGACAAAGCAACGTCAAGCGAGATATCGGGTAGATGCTCCTCCACGGGCGGCATGTCAACCGGAAGCGGCGCGTTCGTTTCCGCGCGGTCTTTTTTGTAAAAAAGTTTTTTCTTCAACGCCTTTGAGCCGTGCCTGACCATGCCGGTGGCCTTGAGGATACACTCCTGTATGAAAGACCGTATCCACCAACCCGCGTAGGTGATGAGCCTGAACCCCTTGAAGGGGTTGAACTTCTTTACGGCAACCATCAGCCCGACGTTGCCCTCTTGAATAAGGTCTGAGAGTTTCACCCCGTAATTCCTATACTCAAGGGCTATCTTGACCACGAACCGCAGGTTGCTCGTAACGAGTCTATGTGCGTCCTCGACGCCGCGCGTTTTGTAGTAACGCTCGGCGAACCGGCTCTCCTCCTCATGACTCATCAGCGGATACCGGTTTACCTCGGCAAGATATATATTGAGACTGTCGGTTGTAAGTATCGGAAGGCTCATTATTCAAAACCTCCAAGCAAACGGTTTGGCAAGGCATTTTGTACATTATATTATATGGTTTTATAGGGGAGTTGTCAAGAAAAGCCGACAGACTCGCTTGCCGCTCACATCTTCACGGGCGCGGATACGCCGAGGAGTTTTAGGCCGTTGGCCGCGACGGTCGCGGTTGCTTTGCACAGGAGGAGCCGCGCTTTTGTAAGGTCTTCGTCGTCGGTGACTACCCTGTTGCGGTTGTAATAAGGATGGAACATCCCGGCAAGCTCCATCAGGTAGAAGGCGACGAGGTGAGGGGAGAACGTAAGCGCGGCCTTTTCAACCACCTCCTCGAACATGGCAAGGTGCTTGATGAGCGCGATCTCGTCCTTGCCCACGAGTTTTTCAAATATGCCGGAGGGCGCATCGTCTGGCGGGACAAACCCCTTTGTTGCGGCAAACTCCAGTATGCTGTGGATGCGCGCATGGCAGTACTGGACGTAATATACCGGATTTTCAGGCGCCTGACTCTTTGCAAGCTCAAGGTCGAAGTCGAGGTGCGCGTCCGACTTTCTCATAAGGAAGAAGAACCGGCAGGCGTCTACCCCTACTTCGTCCATCACCTGACGGAGCGTTACAAACTCTCCTTCCCGCTTGCCCATAGGCACGGGCGCGCCGTTCCTCAAAAGCGCGACAAGTTGAATGAAGATTACCTTCAAAATCGCGTCGTCGTATCCTAACGCCTTGAGCGCGGCCCTTACGCGGGCCTCATACCCGTGATGATCCGCTCCCCAGACGTTGATAAGCGTATCAAAACCGCGCTTCGCCTTGTCCTTGTGATACGCCACGTCAGAGGAAAGATAGGTCAACTCTCCGTCCGCCTTCCGCAACACCCTGTCCTTGTCGTCGCCGAACGCGGTTGTCTTAAACCATAGTGCGCCTTCCTCCGTGAATGTACGGCCTTCGGCCGTGAGCGCGGCCAAGGCGTCCATGACCTTGCCGTCGTCAAACAGCGCTTTTTCGCTCTGCCAGACGTTGAAGGAAACGCGGAAGTCTAAGAGGTCTTGGCGTATCATGGCAAGCATCTGTTCACTGACATATTGCAGAAATACTTCGGGAAGGTTATGTTCAGTGAGCACGGATGAGAAATAACCGAGCGCGGCAAGCCGTTCAGGGTCGGCCAATTCTTTTATATACTCCCCCTTATAAAAATCCTGCGGGAATTCAACCTTTTCTCCGATAAGTTCTTTGTAGCGTAAACGCACCGACTCGCCGAGCATCTTGATCTGCTTGCCCCTGTCGTTTACGTAAAACTCCCTTGTAACCGCGTATCCGGCAAACTCCAATATCCGCGCAAGGGCATCCCCAACCGCGGCCCCTCTGCCGTGGCCTACGTGAAGCGGGCCTGTCGGGTTTGCGCTTACGAACTCAACGTTGACCTTTTTGCCGTTGCCGATGTTACTTGCGCCGAAGTCACCGCCCTTGGCGATTATATCGGCAAGCACGTTACCCCAGTATGAGCGGTGCAGAAATATATTGATGAACCCGGGGCCGGCAACCTCGCACTTGGCAACGTCGCTCTCCTGCCTTAGTTTCTGTACGATAGCCTCGGCTATCTCCCTGGGCGGCCTTTTCTCCAGCGGGCCAAGGGACATGGCGATATTGGTCGCAAAGTCCCCGAACTCCTCTTTTTTGGACTTCTCGATCACGATGTCAGGCTTATGAGCGGTCTTTATAACGCCATCCAGAGCGACAAGCGCCCTGCCCACCATTTCATGCACCTTAAGCCTCATCCGGCTCCTCCGAAAGCGTCGTGTACTCCAGCGGCCTTCTGTCTTTCAAGAAGACCCATTGATTCCTCGTCTCCACGATACGGCTCAAGTCAACGTTGGCAATGACAACGCCGTCCAATGCCCCGCTCGGGCCGTCGAGCATCTCGCCGTCTGGCCCGGCGCAAAAACTCCCGCCATAAAACTCAAGACCCCCGTCAGCGCCGACGCGGTTGACCCTGAACACGAAAAACCCGTTGGCGTGCGCCCCCACCTGAATGGCGCGTTCCCACTTGGGCCTTGAATGTTCATAAGCCGAGGCCGTAAGCGCAAAGACTATCTGAGCGCCCTTCAAGGCAAGCGCCCTGAAGCCCTCAGGGAAAAAGACGTCCCAGCACAGTTGCACCCCGATGGTTGCAAGCGGTGTCTTGAACACGCCGAAGCCCATGTTGCCGGGCTTGAAGTACGCCCTTTCCTCCCATGACGGGAGTTGCGGCACGTGCATCTTCCTATAACGTCCGATTATAGCGCCGTCCGGGCCTATGACAAAGGCCGTGTTGAAATACCCGAAACAGTCCTTCTCGAATATAGGGGCGATGATCGAGACCTTATGAGTCAAGGCCGCGCTCCGCATGGCCGTAATCGTTTCTCCGTCTTCCGGCTCGGCCAGACTCAGATGCTCTGCGTTGATCGCAGCCGGAAACCAGTGCGTGGAGAAAAGCTGGGGCAGGGCTATTATCTCGGCGCCCTCCGAAACGGCGACCTCCATGAGCCTTAATGCCTTTGCAATGTTCTTGGACTTGTCGGGCGTTGAGGACATCTGTATGCCGGCAAGCCTTATTGCCCTTGTGTTCATTCGGAGATAGCCCCCTTGGGAGCGTCTTCCAGTTTATAGAGCAGTTCGTTCTTGCCTATCATGCCAAGCTCTCTTCTCGCCACGTATCCGATATAACGCTTGTCGGTATTAAGGAGGCGTATCTCCTCCTCAAGCGCCCTGTTCTTGGCCTCGATCACGACGTTGTGCTTTATCATGCCGTCCCTCTCCTTGATGAGCCTGTAAACGTCAACAAGCCCTTTGTCGCCGAAGATTGCCCATCCGGCGATTAGAAGGATGACGGCAAGAACGGCATACCGTCTGTTGAAAAGATTTTCAGACTTGATTCTCATTGTTATAAGAATTATCAGACCCCTATTTGTTTGTCAATGTCATTGCCGAAAAAACTGTTCGTTTCCGTACATGATATGCTATTATTCCGTCGGTCTTAAGATTATACTCGGATTACGGAGCAATGACATGAAAAAATCGGCAAGGGTCGGCGTATTGACCTATCAGGCGCTTAAAAAGGCCATTGAGAAAAAAGAGATTACGTCGCGCGCAATAGCTATTGACGATTCGCAGATACAGCCTGCAAGCCTTGACTTGAGGCTCGGACGAACCGCCTACAGGCTGCTGTCCAGTTTTTTGCCGGACAAAAGAGGGGTCTTTGACCGGCTCACCACGCCGGACGCCTGCGGCGTTGACCTCGTCATGTACAAGACCGACTTAACCGACGGCGGCATACTTGAAAAGGGTCACGTCTACCTCATACCGCTCATGGAGGAGGTGCGTCTTCCCTCCGACGTGCATGGGCGCGCAAACCCAAAGAGCACGACGGGCAGGCTCGATATATTCGCGCGCGTGTTGACCGACTCCAATCCGCGCTTCGACGACGTGACCCCGGGCTACAAGGGCCAATTGTTCCTTGAGGTCATGCCGAGGTCTTTCACCATCAAGGTCAAGACCGGACTCTCCCTCGTTCAACTCAGGCTCATGGCCGGAGAGTGCGTATTGCCTGACGTGCAGTTGAAGAGCCTTCATAAAAAAAAGACGCTCCTCTATGACGCCGACGCGCCGGTCTCCCCGGAAGGCGTCAATATCTCCAAGGGGCTTTTCATGAGCGTTGACCTGTCCGGCGGCGCGGACGGGGTCATAGGATACAAGTCCAAGAAGAACAGCCACGTGGTTGATCTGACCATGAAGGATCACTATTATGTCAATGACTTCTGGGAGCCGGTAACCAAAAATGCGAGCCGCACCCTGATACTTGAGCCTGAGGAGTTTTACATCCTGAGTTCAAAAGAGCGCATCCGCGTGCCCGGCGACTATGCGGCCGAGATGGTCGCCTACGAGGCCGGAAGCGGCGAACTCAGAACCCACTACGCTGGTTTTTTCGACCCCGGCTTCGGTTACGGCGCAAACGGCGAGGTCAAGGGCACAAAGGCCGTGCTTGAGGTAAGGGCGCACGACGTGCCGTTTTTGATTGCCGACGGGCAGACCTTCTGCAAACTGCACTTTGAAAGGATGATGGAGACGCCTCAAAAGGTCTACGGCCCCAAGATAGGTTCGTCATACCAGTATCAGGGGATTACGCTCAGCAAACAGTTCAAACGGACGTGACCGGATGACCAAACCACAAAGATCCGCTGCCGACGGCAAAGAGCGCGCCCACGGCCTCAGACTGGAGATAATCGGCATAGCGATACTTCCCGTGGGGCTGTACATGGCGCTCAGTCTTGTCTCGGACTTGAACGGCGCCGAGTGGAGCGGCGTTGTCGGCGTCTATCTTGCGTGGGCGCTCACCGGCCTCGTCGGCTATGCCGCGTACTCCCTGCCTCTTATCCTGATATTCATATCGTTCGGCTTTCTCCTCCAGCGGATATTCGCCTTCCGCCCGGCTGTGCCGATAAGCTTTGCCGTGTTCATGCTTTCCATGTCAACGCTCCTTAGCGTCCTCATCGGCACAAAGGCCGCGGGAGGCGTTATCGGGGGTTTTCTCGGCGCTCACATAACGAACCTCGTCGGATACACCGGCTCCATAATCATACTGACCGCGATAGTCCTCATCACGATAATAATTGCAACCGGCATCTCTCTCGTGGGCCTCGGCATCCGCTTTTTTCCGGCTCTGATATTCATCGCAAAAAAGATTATCGGCAGGGATGAGGCGCCTGTCGTGCGCGAGGACGAGCAAGAGGACGAAGGAGACAACGCGCCTCTCCCTCCGCAAGAAGCCGCGGCAAAGGGCAAGGCAACGCCACCCCCCCCCGTGCCGAAGATACATACGAGGGCGTCGCGCAAGGCGGACGCGGATGACGAGAAGGCGTCCCTTGAGTTCGCCAGCCCCAAGGGAATCTTCCAACTTCCCGCTATTTCACTCCTTGACGAGGCAATCGAGAAGACCGGCGCCGTTGACAAGAAAGAACTCCTCGAGAACGCGAAGATACTCGAAAAGAAGTTGCTCGACTTCGGCATTGACGGCAGGGTCCTTGAGGTGATGCCCGGGCCCATAGTAACCATGTACGAGTTCGAGCCTGCCCCCGGCGTGAAGGTCAACAGGATAACGAACCTGTCGGACGACCTTGCCCTTGCCATGAAGGCCATGTCCATACGCATCGTGGCGCCGATACCCGGAAAATCGGTCGTGGGCATCGAGATACCGAACCACAAAAAGGACGCCATCTGCATCAAGGAGATGTTCGAGGCCGCGCAGTTTGTCAAATCCCGCTCCAAGCTGTCGCTCGCGCTCGGCAAGGACATATCCGGCAACCCTTACGTGGCCGACCTCGCCAAGATGCCGCATCTTCTCATCGCGGGCGCGACCGGCGCGGGCAAGAGCGTGGCGGTCAACGCCATGATCCTGTCCATACTGTACAAGGCCACGCCCGAGGACGCGCGATTCCTCATGGTTGATCCCAAGATGCTCGAGCTTTCGGCTTACGAGGGCATACCTCACCTCCTTGCGCCGGTCATAACCGACCCCAAACGCGCCGCCGGGGCTTTGAAAAGCATAGTCATTGAGATGGGCAAGCGATACAAGAGCATGGCTGAAAAGGGCGCGAAGAACATAGAAAAGTACAATCAGATAATAGAGGACGAGGGCGTCTCCGATGACGAGGAGTCAAACAACGGCAGGAGAAAGCTCCCGTATATAGTTGTCATCATAGACGAGCTTGCAGACCTGATGATGACCTCAGGCAAAGACGTGGAGGAGTGCCTTGTAAGGCTCTCCCAGATGGCGCGCGCCGCAGGGATACACCTGATGGTGGCGACTCAACGCCCGTCGGTTGACGTGGTTACCGGCCTCATAAAGACCAACTTCCCGGCGAGGATCGCATTTCAACTGCCGTCAAAGACCGATTCAAGGACCATCCTCGACGCGGGCGGGGCCGAAACCCTTCTTGGACAGGGGGACATGCTGTTTTTGCCCCCGGGCACCTCAAAGCTCCAGCGCATACACGGGGCCTACGTGTCCGAGGCCGAGATAAAAAAGGTTACGAGCTTCTGGAAGGAACAGGGCGCGCCGTCTTACGACAACGTGCTAAACAACGAGGCATCGCGGGACACGGACGATGAGGAGGAAGACCTGGGCGAGGAGTTCATGCGGCGCTACAACGAATCAATTGAAATGGCCTCCCAACTGGAGATGATATCCACCTCATACATCCAGCGCCGGTTGCGTATCGGATACAACACGGCGGCAAGGATAATCGAAAGGATGGAGAGCGAGGGCATCGTAGGCCCGGCGCAGGGTTCAAGACCCAGAGAGGTGCTTAAAAGACAACGATGAAAAGATACATTGCCGTTGTATTGACGATATTCGCGGTCTTGGCTGTCTCGGACAAAGCATCCTTTGCGCTTGAGGCAGAGCCGATTATCAGCGCCATGCAGGCGCGTTACGAGAAGATTTCAACCGTAACCGCCGTCTTCACTCAAGAGGTCTCGACCCAGACCGGTGGAGTCCTGAAATCAGAGGGGGAGTTCTTCTTCAAAAAGCCGGGCAGGATGAAGTGGCTCTATACTATGCCTGAAAAGGACGTGGTTGTGAGCAACGGCAAAACGCTCTGGGTCTTTCAGCCGGACCTCAATCAGGTGATAGAAAAACCGATGGAGGCCGGCGCGGGCGCGCTCGTAATCTCCTTCCTGTCCGGCCTTGGCGAGCTGAAGGACGAATTCGACATAACCCTTGCCGCTGTCAATGACGACGCAAAGAACCACGTATTGAACCTTGAGCCGAAAAAGACGCATCCCGGCATAAAGCGCATGACCATGGAGCTTGACAAAAAGACGCTCATCGTCGTAAAGACCGTTGTTCAGGATCATCTTGGAAACACGACCGCGATCACATTCAGCGGCATAAAGACGGATATCCCTCTGAAGGACTCTTTTTTTGAATATAAGCCGCCCAAAGGGGCTGCAGTCGTAAGGCCGTAAACGGTAATCGGGTATCGGTAATCAGTAGTCGGTTAAGGAAAACACCTTAACCGATTACCGATAACTGACAACCGATAACCGAATTACAAACGGAGGTCATAACAACCATGCCGTCATTCGACGTCGTATCCAAGGTGAACGTTCAGGAGGTTGACAACGCGGTAAATCAGGCGATAAAGGAGATTCAGCAGAGGTTCGACTTCAGGGGCACCAAGAGCGAGATAAAGTGGGAGAAGAAGGAGGAGATAACCGTCATAGGAGACGACGACAACAAGTTAAAGAGCGTGCTTGACGTGCTCCAGACAAAGCTCATAAAGCGCGGCGTGTCGCTCAAATCCATTGAATACGGCAAGATCGAGGACGGCGCCGCCGGGATAAAAAGGCAGGTGTTGAAGATACGCCAGGGCATCCCGACCGAGAAGGCCAAGGAGATAACGAAGATAATAAAGGAGATGAAGGTCAAGGTTCAGGCGCAGATACAAGACGAGCAGATACGGGTTACGGCCAAGAAGATTGACGACCTTCAGGAGGTCATACAGACCCTCAAGGGCAAAGACCTTGATATAGACCTTCAGTACGTGAACATGCGCGACTGAGATGTCTAACAGGTTGCTGAAAAACGCCCATCTGCTTTGTTGGCTTCAAAGCTCCTCACTGCGGCGCACAACAAAGTGCGCCTCATTCGTCGCTCCTCGCCGCCTCGCATCTTGGCGTTTTTGAGCAACCTGAACAAATTTAGAGTTTTTCAGCAAACTGCTAAAAATTGCTATTTTTCCCGACCGATTGCGTTACGGTTGTTGGTGCGAAAATAAAAGTTCACATAAGGAAGCTCTGATTAATTCACTAACACGTCATTGCGAGCAACGCGAAGCAATCTCGTCTTCAAGGAAATCAACAACTTAGAGATTGCTTCGCCGCAAAAGCGCGGCTCGCAATGACAGAAAAGGGAATTAATCAGA
>JACRCE010000114.1 GCA_016213015.1 Deltaproteobacteria bacterium
CCCTTGACTCAACGGCCTCTTCGGTGGTGTAATTACTCATGGCGGCTGTCTCCTTTTTTAGGGCCTCAAGCCCGGTTCTTGGTCGAACCTGAAGGATACACCGCCTTTAACTTATTTACACACCTTTTTAGAATACCCCGTAAATGCCCCAAGCGTAAACCCGGAAACCGTATCGTAATTTTTTCTGTAAGTGCTTTTCATGTCAAGGGCGATTTTCTTTTTATCTTTCGTAACGAAAGTAACATCCGGGTAGTGATTTTGTTCGGCGGAAAAAATCATTTCATAGCCGTTCTCTTTAGCGAATTTTTGAATGACAGGGAACATCATCAACTCGATGATCTTTGAAACAACCTTTGTGTCAACCGAGATGGTGTAGATATTTTTTGCGACGTCTATAAACCCCTTCACCGACCAATTGCCGTCTGGCGTCGCGAGGACTTTTCTAAAGTTCTCGGTATGTTTCAGTAGGTTTTTTTGAAAGTTGTCTTGTTCCAAGAGAGACTCCCCTCAACCCCCTGTTGTTCTCAGCATCTCGATTATCCGCTCGCGTTCGTCCGCGGAAAAATAATTTATCTGTATGCGGCCTTTTCCGTTCCTGTCCTGCACGACTATCTTTGTGCCGAACAAAACGCGAAGTTCGTCTTCAAGCGACGATGGCTCACGAGTCTTTGCCGTTTTCTTTGCGCCTTTTACAGCCTTCGTGCTTATGGCGGCCTCGGCCTCTCTTACGGACAGCCCCTTCGTGATTATCCTTCTGCAAAGCTCCACCTGAGCTGAATGGCTCTCTATTGCAAGGAGCGCCCTTGCGTGACCCATTGAGATGGCGCCCTTGACAAGCTCGTCCCTGACCTCTATGGGGAGCTTTAAGAGCCTCAGGTAATTGGCGACCGTTGCCCGCTCCTTGCCGACCTTCTTTGCGACCGCCTCCTGCGTAAGGCCGAAGGACATCAGATGCCTGTAAGCCTCTGCCTCTTCCATAGCGTTCAGGTCCTGCCTTTGGATGTTCTCTATGATGGCTATCTCAAGGCACTCCTCGTCGCTTGCCTGAGTTATCCTGACCGGTACACGATTAAGACCGGCAAGTTGCGCCGCCCTCAAACGCCTCTCGCCCGCGATAAGCTCGAATCCTGTCGAATCCCGCCTTACCAGAAGCGGCTCAAGCACACCCTTTTCCCTGATGGAGTCGGCAAGCTCCTTTAAGGCGGAGTCGTCAAACCTCTTTCGCGGCTGGCCTTTGAACGGCGTAATGTCGCTGATCGGGCAGGAGATGTACTCTTTACTGTCAGAGTCCGAGCCTGCGTTTGAACTCGATATAAGCGCGCCAAGCCCCCTGCCAAGAACCTTTTTTTTGTCAACCATCGAGGCCACCTTGTAACTACTTGATTTTTATAATGTTTTAGACTTATACCCTTGACACAAGCTCTTTTGCAAGGTCCAAATAACTTACTGCGCCGCTTGATTGTATGTCATATAACAACACCGGCTTTCCAAAGGACGGGCTTTCGGAAAGGCGCACGTTCCTTGGTATCATGGTATTGAAGGTCTTGTCCTTGAAATGCCCCCTTACCTCGTCGGCCACCTGATGCGCCAGCCTGTTTCTTGAATCGAACATGGTGAGCACAATGCCTTCTATCTCAAGGGCAGGGTTGAGCCTTTCCTTTATAAGACCGATTGTCCTCATAAGCTCTGTCAAGCCCTCAAGCGCGTAATACTCGCACTGTAACGGTATCAGCACGGAATCGGATGCTACGAGCGCATTTATCGTAAGGAGGCTCAGAGACGGCGGACAATCTATGAAGATATAATCAAAATCATCGGAGACACGCTGTAAGCACTCTTTTAGCCTGAACTCGCGGCTATCAACGTCAACAAGCTCGATCTCAGCACCGGTAAGCTCACGGGAAGACGGCACAACGGTCAGGAATTTGAGATCCGTTTGCTTGAGCAGGGATTCGATAGTCTCATGCTGAACAATGGCCTGATAGATGCTCTTGCAGTTTTTTTCGATGCCTACCCCGCTGGTTGAGTTGCCCTGCGGGTCAAAATCAACAAGGAGTACCCTTTTTTCAGCCACGGCCAGAGACGCGGCAAGGTTGATGGCCGTGGTGGTCTTGCCGACTCCGCCCTTCTGATTTACTATTGAGATTGTCCTTGCCATGCAATGTTTTCCCTTATGATAATACAAAAGATTAAAACATATCCGGCTTCAATTCAAGCGGTTTTTATTTGAAGGCCGTGTCAATGACCGTGAGCCGTGCTCCGTAAAGGATTCGTTTTTACACGGTCACGGACACGGTTCACGGTCTCTATACGTTCCACGTGGAACATTGTTGTTACTCGGCCTGCTTTTCAAACACTATTATCGTCGTCCGTCTGTCTGAAAACGGCAAGGAAACCTCGTGTACAATCGCAGGGCTTACCACATTGACATTGGCCATGCCCTTTAGCTCCTCCCCTGTGTTCGGGCCTTTCATGGCGATTATCCTTCCGCCCGTGGCGCAAATGGGAAGGGCAAGCCCTACAAAGAGATCGAGCGCTGAAAAGGCGCGGGAGATTATGCAATCGAAATAACCTTTATATCCTTCAATAAAAGCGGGGTCCTCTATGCGCGAATGCAGGGCATGAATACCTGTATTGTCAGGAGCCGGTCCAAGCGTCCTTATTATATGGCGCATGAAGGAGACCTTCTTTGCAACCGAGTCTACAAGGGTAACCTCAAGCGTTGGGGCGATTATCTTGAGGGGTATTCCTGGAAAACCGGCGCCTGCGCCCATATCAAGGACGGTCTTTGAACCCCTCACGAACGGATAGATTGTCATTGAATCAAGGAAGTGCCTTATCAGTATATCCCTATCGGATTCGATTGAGGTAAGGTTTATCTTCTGATTCCACTTTTTAAGCTCAGTCAGGTAGATAAAAAACCGCTCGATCGCCTCCTCTGTGAGCGTAATGCCAAGTTGCGCTGCGCCGTCTCTAAGTATGTCTTCAAGTCCGTTTTTCACCTGTAAGCGCCCGTTTTTTTAAGATGCACCATCAGCATGGATATTGCCGCAGGGGTTACGCCTGAGACCCTTCCCGCCTGCCCGATGGATATCGGCCTCAGCCTGCCGAGTTTTTCGCGTATCTCCCTTGAAAGGCCGGAGACCTCCTCATAAGCCAACTCGAACGGTATGCTTATGGCCTCCAAGCGGCCAAACCTCTCCACCTCCTCAGCCTCGCGCTTTATGTAGCCTTCGTATCTTGTCTCAACCTCTACCGCCTCTTTTACATCGGCCGACAGCGTAAGCTCCATACCTGCAAGCCTGTATATCGCCTCCATGTCCATGCCCTGCCTTCTGAGGAGTTCTTTGAGCGTCGTGGTTTTTTTTATGGTCTCTGCGCCAATCGCCTTGAGACCGTCATTAACCACTACGGTCGGGTTGAGTTTTGTATCCTCCAAAAACCTTTTCGTAGACTCGATAAGCCTTTTTTTCTCAATAAAAACCGCGTAGTCCTCTTCCATTACCACCCCGGCCTTAAATCCGAGTTCCGTAAGCCTTATATCAGCGTTATCCTCCCTTAAAAACAGTCTGTACTCGGCCCTTGAGGTGAACATCCTGTACGGCTCAGTTACGCCCTTTGTAACCAGATCGTCTATCATCACGCCGATGTATGCCTCAGACCGGCTAAGGATAAGCGGGTCCATGCCCTGGACCTTGAGCACGGCGTTTATGCCGGCCATAAGACCTTGAGCCGCGGCCTCTTCATAGCCTGACGTGCCGTTTATCTGGCCTGCAAAAAAGAGCCCCTCGACAAACTTGGCCTCAAGGCTCGGTTTAAGCTGAGTCGGGTCAATAGAGTCATACTCGATAGCATAGCCGGGGCGCAAAACCTCGACATGTTCAAGCCCATTTATGGTTCGCAAAAACTCAAGCTGAACGTCCATGGGCAGGGAGGTTGAAAGGCCGTTCGGATATATCTCGTTCGTATGAAACCCCTCCGGCTCTAAAAATACCTGATGCCGCGTCCTTTCCGGGAACTTTACGACCTTATCCTCGATTGACGGACAGTAACGAGGCCCAATGCCTGAGATAACGCCGCTGTACAATGGAGAACGGGAAAGGTTTTTCCTTATTACCTCGTGCGTTTTTTCGTTAGTATATGTTATATGACATGGCAGCTGTTGTCTGTCAAACCGTTTTGTGGCCGAGGAAAACGGCCTGATGAGTGAAGCGTCCTGCAACTCCTGCTTTTCTGTTTTTGTAAAGTCTATTGTCCTTGCGTCAAGCCGGGCGCATGTCCCTGTTTTCATCCGTCCAAGTGTAAAACCAAGCTCTCTTAACGAGGCAGAAAGACCAATGCTTGCCTGATCCCCTGCCCTGCCCCCTGGAAAACTCGTTGACCCTATATGGATAAGACCTTTCAAAAAAGTCCCTGTAGTAACTATAACCGCGCTCGACCTGAAGACTTCGCCCGTGTCAAGCTGTACGCCTTCAACGACCCTCGCGCCTTTTTGCGCCTCTCTCGTGATTATCGCCTCGACAACGCCCTGTCTCAGGTGCACCTGTTCAGCCGCCTCAAGCGCCGCCTTCATCCGTTGCCTGTACAAAACCCTGTCTGCCTGCGTCCGCGTTGCCCGCACGGCAGGCCCTTTGCTGTGGTTCAATATCCTGAACTGAATCGCCGTATCGTCGGCGGCCTTTGGCATCTCGCCGCCAAGGGCGTCGATCTCCCTGACGATATGCCCCTTTGCAATGCCGCCTATGGCCGGGTTACATGACATCTGGCCGATGGTATCGAGGTTCATGGTCAGGACAAGGCAATGGAGCGCATTGCGCCCGGGCCGCCCCATGCGATTGACAACAAGGCCGGCCTCGCACCCGGCATGTCCCGCGCCGATCACAATAACGTCGTATCTTTTTTTAGTATCCATGCAAACGCGCTCCAAATGTTCCACGTGGAACGTATAAAGACCGTGAGCCGTGACCGTTGACCGTGACCGTAAAAAGACGAAAGAGTCTTTCAGGTTCACGGACACGGTATTTATTTGTATCACACTACGCCGAAAAATTTAACATCTTTGTCCGCCTTTTCGCACGCCGAAAATGTCGAACTATAACTACTTGATTTTGCTGCTAAAAATTGCCATTGACAACGGCTTAAAAATCAGTATACTACTTGGCTATGCCAAATACAAAAACAAAAGCCAAAAAAGCATTGACGACGAAACCGAAAAAAGCGCTCAAGAAGCCCGTTGCCTCACGACAAGCAACGAAGAAGGCCGCTCCAGTCGCGGTTAAGCAAGCGAAGGCTACGGCAAAGCCGAGCGCCCCAAGTCCGAAGATACCCTTCAAAAAAGAGGTAACGCAAAAGCTCAAAGAGGCCAAGGCGCGCATACTTCAAGAGGTATCCGAGAAGGTCAGAAGCGAGAGCAACACGCAAAAGTTCGAGATAGGCGACATCTACGACATAGCAAGCAACGAACGTGAGCGCGAGCTGAATCTCATGTTCGGCGACAGGGACAGGGGGAAACTAGCTGAGATCGAAGACGCCCTTGAGCGCATCAAGGACAACACCTACGGCGGTTGCGAAGAGTGCGGAGAGCCTATAGCGGAAAATAGACTCCGCGCACTGCCATTCACCCGCGTGTGCGTCGAGTGTCAGTCAAAGCTGGAACGCGAACAAAAGATAAAAGGCAGGGTCGAGGAAGAGTCCGGCCTCGGCATCATGGAAGGGGCGGACACGGAAGAGGAATTTTAGTCGTGGTTTGCAGGCAGGCCTTGTTTGATAAAATTGATTCCGGCGCATTGACGACGCTCAAATAAAAAGGATAAGAGGCAAAGGCCGCTTATCCTTTTTTGTTAGAGGCAGCCTGTAAAAACCATATGACGCAAAACACCGTTCAAAATCGCAAGGCGCGCCTTTTCATCTACTCTGCCGTCGTGATTGGCGTGTTCTTCATCATGGCGATCCCCTTTTACTATAAGCACGCCGCAAAAGAAAAGGACAGCGTTACCTACTCGCGTATGCTCATGGGAACTATCGTCGAGATAACGGTGATGGACGAGACCACGGAAAGCGACAAGGCCGTAACGGCCGCTTTTGCCGAGATAAAAAGGCTTGAGGCGCTTTTTAGCAGTTACATGCCGACGAGCGACGTATCAATGGTGTCGAGAAACGCGGGCATTGGTCCGGTCAAGGTATCGCCGGAGGTGATTGAGGTCGTGGAGGCCGCGCTGACCGTGGCTGAACTCTCAAGCGGCGCATTCGACCCGACTATCGGCTCGCTTGCGCCGCTGTGGGGTTTTTCAGCGGAGTCGGGAAGAGCGCCCAAACGCGAGGAGGTGGATAAACTCCTCCCACTCGTAAACTACCGGAAGGTTACGATAGACAAGGCCGCTCAAACTATCGGCCTTAAAGAACGCGGCATGACGCTGAATCTCGGCGGCATCGCAAAGGGCTACATCGTGGGCAAGGCGGCTCGTTCACTGCAGGAAAACGGCGTAAGACGCGGGATCATAAAGGCCGGCGGGGACATGACGATATTTCAGAACACCGGCTCGGAAAAACCCATGACAATAGGCATACAACACCCAAGGGAGTCAGGCAAACTCCTTGGCGAGGCTTTCGTTGTAAACGGCGCTGTTGCGACATCCGGAGACTATGAACGGTACTTCATGGCGGGCGACAAACGCTATCACCATATCATTGACCCCAAGACCGGTTTTCCCGCGACCCTTACGCAAAGCGCCACAATCATCGCAAAAGACCCGGTAACAGCCGATGGACTCTCAACCGCCGTGTTCGTAATGGGGCCTGATGCGGGCATGGCGCTGATAGAAAAACTTCCCGACACAGAGGCGGTGATAGTGGACGCGAGCGGACGAGTCAGGGTATCGAGCGGATTCAAGGGCGATATTTCAAATAGTGCAAAATAGCGCGGTCTTGTGCTACATTCTGACAGGACAATACCCATGACGACCGAAACCGAAAAATTTGAAAAGTACGGGGCCGAGTGGTGGAACCCGACCGGCAGACTATTTTCCCTGCACAGAATAAACCCCCTGCGGTTTGACTACTTCTCAAGCAAGGCTGGAGAGTTAGCAGGGAAAAAAACGCTCGATGTCGGCTGCGGCGGCGGCCTGCTCGCCGAAAGGTTTGCCGCGTCAGGGGCGCTTGTAACCGGCATTGACCTATCGCCAATCGCAATAGAGGCCGCAAGGAAACACGCGAAGGAGTCAAGCCTTGATATCGAATACACGGTTTCGTCCGTGGAGAAGTTGCGGCAAACGAGGAGCGTTGCCTTTGACATAGTCATCTGCGCCGAGGTGCTTGAACACGTGGACGACTTGGGCGGCTTTCTCAAGGACTCTCTCTCCATGCTCAAGCCGGACGGACTTTTCTTTTTCGGCACCATAAACAAGACGCTCAAGGCAAGGCTCCTTGCCGTGTTCGTGGCCGAGGACGTGCTGAACATGGTGCCCAAGGGCACACACGACTACAAGAGATTCGTCCGCCCGTCCGCGCTCAAAAAAATCCTTGAGGACAACGACGTGGAGATGATGGAACTAAAGGGCATGAGCTACGACCCTTTAAGGTTCGAGTTCAAGCTGTCAAACGACACGTCCGTGAATTATCTGGGATGGGCGAGGAAAAGGACTGAAAGGCCGTGAAGGGTGATTGAAACAAATGGGCAAGGGAATGGAATTAGTCCCAAAGGAAATAATTGAGAGCAAGATACTCCTCGTCGAAGGTGATGCTCGACAGAGACCTTGCCGTTCTTTACGGGGTTACGACGGGCTTTTCTCAATAGGCCGTTAAGAGAAGAATTGAGCGCTTTCCAGAGGATTTTATGTTCCGGTTGAACAAGGAGGAGTTTGATTCTTTAAGATTCCAATTTGGAATCTTAAAAAGAGGACGACATTCAAAATATCTCCCCTATGCCTTTACTGAAAACGGTGTTGCCATGCTCTCCAGCGTGCTAAACAGCAAAAGGGCTGTTCAGGTCAACATCCGGATTATGAGGACATTTACCAAACTGCGCGAGATGCTTTTGACGCATAAAGATTTGAGGCAAAAGATCGAAGAGATGGAGAAAAAGTACGACTACCAGTTCACGATCGTCTTTGACGCCATAAAGCAACTTTTGGAATCTCCTGCAAAATCCAAAAAAACCGATAGGGTTTTAAGTCCGGATATGTTGCTGGACGCATTTGGCGTCCAATGGCCGCGTTCCCACGCTGGAGCATGGGAACGCGGCGGATAAATAAGGTCATTGTCCATTATTTCCATGTCTCAACAGACCAGCCAAACGGGTCATTTTTCACTAAATCAAGCCTATCGAGCGTCATCAACAGAAGTTGCACGGTCTTTATGGAGGCGTTTAGCAGAAGCCTCGCAGGAAAGGAAAAAAGGGATTTCTTGCCGCCGTTCTTCCATATAAGCCCTTTGATGCGCGGCAACTCGGAAGCGATACGGAGACTTGTGCCTCCGAATGGGGTTATCTTTATATTCCTTTCATCGAAACCAGCGTGTACGAGGATGGATTTAATGCCAAAAGAGGTATACCGGAAAAAATCATAAGGCGCTTGATGTTCGCAATGCGACATCGGTACCGTCATGTAAAGCCTACCGCTTGGTTTAAGGATGCGATAAAATTCCTTAACGCTTTCCCTCGGCCACTCTAAATGCTCAAGCGCCTGCGTACAAAGGATCGCATCCGCTGAACTCGCTGCAAAAGGGAGATTATGTAACTCGGCTATTACGTTTAAGTTGTTGTAATTCCATTCGTTATCCCCCACGGCCAGATCAACCGCCTTGTATCTACAATGGGAGAAGAACTTCTTGTAAGCGCATTCCCCAGCCCCCATATCGAGGACTAATATGTCCGGCTGAAGCGTCTGAGCAATCCTCCTTAGAAATTGCGTGACGTGCCATCGGCCTATATCCTGCATCATGGAAAATTCAGAAAAATCCTTGTTCAATTCCATACGTAAGCTTCCCCATAAAGCAGACATTTTTAAAGCGGCTTAGAGTTTCCGGCGTTGTTTGTGTGCCGTCCGCTTGAGCGGTTTGTCAGGCCAACTCTATCTTTAGATTCTTTCCCAATGCAAGAGCGGCCCGTTCCAATGTTTGCAGAGTAACGGAAACATTTGAAGGGTCAAGGAGCCTGTCCAGGGCGGAGCGGCTGGTGCGCATTTTTTCCGCCAAGGCCGACTTTGAGAGGTGCGTCCGCTTCATTTCCATTTCAATCCGATAGGCAATCACTCGCTTTATTGCCACGGCCTCTGTTTGCGCTCTAAGACCCTCTTCTTCAAGAAAATCGTCGAAACCGGAGCCTGAATGTTTGTTCTTCATTTTTTGCCACTCTTATAATTTCCAAGACGGACCAAGGCCGTCTTGAGTTCGTTTTGCGGCGTCTTTTGGGACTTCTTGATGAATCCATGCAACAAAATCATCTGCTCGTCATCAACGGTGCAAGATTCGCGCGATGCCGCTTTCCAGCCTTGTGCGGACTTCCCATAGTCCAAAGTCAATCTTCCTGATAAGCGGCATTCCCAAAGGCCACCCTAACTGAGCGGTCTTGATGTCTTCACCGATCTGCCGCTTGCTCTCACGTGGAAGCTTCTTTAGCCAGTCCCTCACCGGCTCGTTGCCGGTATCTGACCGGTAAAAGACTACCTTCAGGACATATACGATGTCATCCGTTCGCAATCTATTGTACCATTTTTGATACGCCTGTCAATTACAATTTTTCCCTACTCCACCCCGTACTCCTTCCACTTCCTGTCAACGAGCGCGGTTATTGCCTCGTCCATCACCATCTTTTCACCCCATTGCCTCGACACCTCCGGGGCCGTCTTCATGGTTGCGTCAATGCCCATCTTGGAGCCGAGCGAATCAACCGGCGAGGAAAAATCAAGGTAGTCTATGGGCGTACCCTCTATTATCACGGTGTCGCGTTTCGGATCAACGCGGGTCGAGATCGCCCATATAACGTCGGCCCAGTTGTGAACGTCAATGTCGTCGTCAACTATGATGATGTACTTGACGTACATGAACTGCTTCAAGACCCCCCAGATGCCCATCATCAAACGGCGCGCATGGCCCGGGTACTGTTTTTTTATCGAAACAACGGCAATGCGATAGGAGACCGCCTCCATAGGCAGACTGAAGTCGGCTACCTCCGGGAACTGGAGCTGTAAAGACGGCAGATAAAGGTTGTTGAGAACCGTGCCGATGATTGCGTCCTCCTTTGGGGGCCGTCCTGTTATGGTCGTAAGATAGAGCGGGTTCTTCCTGTGCGTTATGGCCTTGAGATGAAAAACCGGGAACGGCTCCTGAGCGTTGTAGTAGCCGGTGTGGTCACCGAACGGGCCTTCAAGCGCCTCGTCATTCAAGCGTATCTCGCCTTCAAGGACTATCTCGGCCGTGGCGGGTACTTTAAGCGGCACTGTCCGGCACTGAACAAGCTCGACCGCTTTTTTACGCAAGACGCCCGCAAAATGAAACTCGCCCACGTCCTCGGGCACAGGCGTTACGGCCGCTATGATGGTCGCCGGGTCAGCGCCGATGGCAACGGCAACGGGCATGGTCTTTCCTATGGAATGCCAAAGCCTTTGATGCTGTGCGCCTCCCCTGTGTTTTAGCCAACGCATGATGGCGCGGGACGAATCAAGCTGTTGCATCCTGTACACGCCCACGTTGAACGGCCCGTGTTCCGGGGATTGCGTTACGACAAGCGGCCACGTGATGAGGGGCCCGGCGTCCTTTGGCCAGCACTTTATGATAGGCAAGGCGGACAAGGACGCTTCTTGCCCGGTGAGGATTACCTCCTGACATGGGGCGTTCTTTACGGTCTTAGGCCCAAGGGTCAGAATCTTTCCGAAAAACGGAATCTTCTTGACCGCGTCCCACAAACCCTCGGGCGGCTGGGGACGCTGAAGCAGCGCGATGAATCTGCCTATCTCGTTCAGCTCGTCCGGCTCAACTCCCAAGCCAAGGGCGCACCTCTCGCGTGTGCCGAAGAGGTTGCCTACGACCGGAATGTCGCAGCCTCTTACGTTTTCAAATATAACGGCCGGGCCTTTGGCGCGCACGAGCCTGTCTTGTATCTCGGCTATTTCAAGACACGGGTCAACCTCAGTCTTTACGCGCTTCAAGGCCCCTCTTTTAGAGAGGGCGTCGAGAAATTCTCTCAGATCGTCATAAGGCATCGCATACCGCCTATAGGTTCAAGTCTATTATCACGGCAACAAGTATCCACCCGCCGACCACGGCGTTCGAGAGAAATCCGTTCATGGCCGAGAGAGCGCCGGACCGGACGCGGGAGACTATAATTTGAAACAAGACGAACGCAACGAGGACGCCGACGTAAAAAACAAGGCCGAGGTCCACGGCCAGCCCGGCAAGGGCAAGCAGTGCGCATGACGAAGCGTAGAGTACCCTCAAGGCAGTATGGACGCCTGAGCCGAAAAATAGGGCCAATGACTTTACGCCGATGCGCCTGTCGTCGTCAATGTCCATAAGCGCGTAGATCGTATCGTAAGCCATTGACCACGCAATGTTTGCGATAAAGATGAGAACAGCGGCGATATGAAGAGAGCCGTTTACCGCGGTCCACGCCATTATCGCGCCCCAGCCGAACGCCATGCCGAGCACGGCCTGCGGCCAGTGGCTGTAACGTTTGACAAAGGGATACAAGACGGCCAGACCCACCGCGACAAACGATAATAATATCGTAAGGAGGTTCAGGAATAAAACGAGGACAAAGGCAAGGGAGATGAGACCCGCAAAAACAATGAGCGCTTCCTTGACGCTGAGCCTTCCAGACGCAAGCGGCCTTGACATCGTTCTTTTTACCCTGCCGTCAAAGCCCCTGTCGGCCATGTCGTTGACGACGCAGCCGGCGCTTCTCATTATGAACGCGCCGAGCGTGAAGATGACGATAAGCTCCAAGGACGGCCGGCCATCGGCGGCGATAAAAAGCGACCAGAGCGTCGGCCACAAGACAAGGAGCGTGCCATACTGTTTCGGGAGCCTGATGAGGTCGGATATCGCGGCAAGCTTATCTTGGGTAAGAGCCGCAGCGTTCATATGGATACCGCCCCGTTCGCTTTTACCTTTACCAAGGCCGGACTGAATATCTCGGTAACAACGGCATTGAGTAGAATCCGCGCTCCAGCGCGGCCTTTCAGGAGATAACGCCGCGCAACAAAGGCGGCCTTTTCGTCAAGGGATAAGTCCAAAGCGGCCTCTTGGCACGTAACAACGGCCACCACGATCTTTTCTTTTACAAGCGTAATATTTTTCTTACTCAAAACAGTGCCTATCGGTTCTTGCTCCAGAGCCTCCAACTCATTCATCAACGCGGCGTCAGCGCCCACTATCGGTATTATCGTATGGGCAAAAACAAGCCGTGTCTTATCGCTTACGAGCCAGACGACCCGGTGCGTCGCCGTTGCCTCCGCCGGACAACCAAGTACAAAGGCCGCATCCATGCCGACGGGACGCCTCGCCTTGAACTTCACCTCAGCCGTAATCGGCGAGGCCATGAGGCGCTCAAGCGCGACGGTCAGGGAGCCGCCGGAAAAAAGAAGCGCCTTATCGTCAGGCGCAAACTCCAACAACGGATCGCCTGCCCCGGCCCAGCCGCGCTCAAGCGCGTATGAAAAGAGCTTCGTCATACCGGCTAAAAATATCACAAGGGATTGGACAGGTCAACCTGCCTTTTTTGTAAAAAGGCCGGCCAAAAAACCTTAATTGGGGATAAACACCAAGGCAGGTAAAGATGAAGGTGGCTTGGCTAAGAAGATGCGGTTGCGAAAAGCGATACCCTGCGGCGCGCCGCAGGGTATCGCATAGGAAGCCCGTTGGAAAGAAACGAACGAAGACTATGTGGCCTGGCTCTTTATTTCCGTGTCGGGCGGCGGAGTCATCGCGGCCGCCTCGATTGCGCGCAAGAGACCGTCAATCGTGTGCTTGGCGGCCGTTGCCATTGATTTGTTGGGCCCGCGCAATATCTTCAGGAGCTTGCCGACGTAGATGATCTCGTCCGGCGTAAGGGATGACAGGCTTGGAACCCTTGCCGGCTCTCTCATGTACGGGACGGTATCCTCTGCCGCCGTTGGCTGCCTCGGTTCAGCCCTTATCACCGTCTTGTACATCTCGCCTTCGCCGCTGATCAACCAATCGACCGAAAGGCTGTAGATGCCGGCGAACTTCAAGACAAGGTCGGTAGGCATCTCGCCTCGTTTCTTGTAGTTTGAAAGAGCCTGTGGAGTAACGCCAACCGCCCTCGCAACCGCCGAATCGTTTTTGAGCTTTCCGGCCCACCTCATCCTGTCTATGATCTCCAGATAATTTACACCCATTTTGCTTCTCCTTTATCTTGATGAAACATAACTCACGGCATGCCGTGGTTCATGATGACAAAAATTATGTGCGCGACAAGGGAACCCTATGTATATGAATCTTGTTGTTATAATGCATAATGACAATACACAAGCAACAACGAGATATGCAGCAAAGATGCATTCCAACCAGACCCGGAATGTATCTTCAAATGCCTCGCGCCTGAACAGTAAAGATATAAAAACTTACCTGCTTTAAGTAGAGAGTTGAGCGGTCTTAAACTTTGGTGAGAGTGCAACCAGGGATTCAGAGAGACCTGTCAGCTTTTTAACGAGCAGGAAAGCCCGTTAACTTCCTTACAAATTCAGTTGTAGTAAAAAGTGCCTGTACATCTTTACTAAATTATAAGCCTTTTAAGCCTTGATGTCAATAGAACGTTAAGTGCGGATAAAATAAGGCGCGTATCCTTCAGGTTCGGCCAAAACCGTGCTCTGCCGTGTGTCCGTAAAATCGTGGGAAGGTCGGATTGCATAACTGGCGGAGAGGGGGGGATTCGGTCTTCTCTCGTCGCTCCCGCTCCTCGCTCAGACCCCGGCCTTTCTCGCTTCCGGCCTCACTCTCGTTCGGCCTCATCCTCGCTATTCGCTCGGCGCTCGAAAGGCGTTCGAATCCCGTCGGCTGCTTACTGAATAACTGGCGGAGAGGGGGGGATTCGAACCCCCGGTAGAGTTTTACCCCTACAACTGCTTAGCAGGCAGCTGCCTTCAGCCGCTCGGCCACCTCTCCATCATGACGACCTATTAGGAACGCATCCGAAACCGCACACAAGGGTTTATTTGTATCACGCCTTCATGCTATAATCAAGACCGCTTTTCAAATTTGTGACAAAGGCTTCTCATGGACACAAAGACCTGCCCGGAATGCGGCGCCGAATACTTTTCTCACGTGACAACGTGCAAGCGCTGCGACACTCTACTCGTAAGCGATACTGCTGCGGCAACGCCGCAAGCAAGCGCGCCGCCTGACGACAGCGACGCGGAGGATCTTGTCTGCATCGAAGAGTGTCGGCTCGACCGCGCTCAAGAGCTTGTGAACGCGCTTGAGAAGATCGGTTTCAAGTCAAAGACTCTCAAGATGGGCTCGACAAAGACATGCGGCGCCTACGGGGTCTTCGTGGCCGGAGAGCTTATTGCCGATGAGGCGATAAGGAAACTCGACGAGCACTGGAGAAAGCTCTACCCGGAATTAAAGGGCGCAACAGAGCGGGCAAACGAGGGTCAATGCCCGGCCTGCGGCGCTGACGCAAGCGCCTCGCCGGATGAGTGTCCCGACTGCGGCTTAAAACTCGGCTTTGGACGCGATGACGGCAACTGCGGTGGATGCGGGTGAAGGATTCGGTCAACGCTCGACGTCTACCGACAGCCGACACGGTATCTGCCGGTCTCAAGTATTATGCAAGGGGGCGAATGAAGATACCGCGTCTTTTGAATTCGTCATGGTAAACCCCCATTCAAGCCGCCAAGGTATTCAGCTCCGCTTCCCATAATTTTCCCGACCCATCCTATAAGGCGATGAAGCCGCGCGCTTTGAGGCATGACCGCTCAACTCAACGTTCTATCAGTCCTGTCCTCGACCCCCCGCTCTATCTCTCCCGCTATCGCCTCTGCGGCCTTTACCGGGTCGCTCGCCCTCCTTATCGGCCTGCCTACGACGATATAGTCCGCGCCGTTTCGTATCGCCTGATATGCGGTTGTCGCGCGTTTTTGATCGTGGACCGCGTCCGATTCCGAGCGGATGCCGGGGGTTACTATCAGGAAGTCGGGCCCGACCAATGCGCGCACCGCCTTTGCCTCAAGGCCCGAACATACGACGCCCGCGCACCCGCTCTCCTTTGCGATGAGAGCGCGCTGAAGGACAAGCGCCTCCGGCGTTTGATACCTTGGGTCAATGCCCGCGTCTCGCATGTCTTCCAAGTCAAGGCTCGTCAACACGGTTACGCCCAAGACCTTCATGCCTGCCGCGCTCGCTTCGCTAACCGCCTTGAGCAGACCCCTGCCTTCGCAGTGCACGGTGACAAAATCGGCGTTAAGCGCTCCGGCGGAGGCCATCGCTCTTTTGACCGTCTCGGGTATGTCGTGAAACTTCATGTCAAGGAATATCTTTTCAGCGCCCGCGTCCCTCACGGCTTTTATAATTGCCGGGCCCGTTGACACGAAAAGCTCAAGGCCCACCTTGAACACGCCGACATGGCCTCTTAAAAGACGAACGTACCCGGACGCCTCGTCAACGCCGGGTACGTCAAGCGCGAAGATTATTCTGTCTTTGGCTGAGATTGTCATGGCATCGAGATGCGTTGTCGTGGCTTTGGATTACGAAAGCATGTCGCTCGACAAATTGCCTCGCGCAACAAAGAGGCGCCGGGTTATTCCTGAATGGCCTTTTGCATCTTCTTGTGCATCTCCAAGAGGTCTGTTTTAGTGAACAGGCTCTCGAACTTGCATCTGGTCTTGGACTCAATGTTTTCCTTTGCGCCCTCTTCCCTGTCAACGACCGCTATGACGCGGCGCACACGGAAGCCCTCTTCGCGCGCCCTTTCGATGGCAAGGATGGTGGAGCCGCCCGTTGTTACAACGTCGTCGACTATGGCCACGTCCGCGCCCTTTTTTATGTTGCCTTCCACCCATTTCATGGTGCCGTGCTTCTTAGGCTCTTTTCTGACGACGAAGGCGTCAAGCCCCTTGCCGTTCATGGTGCTCACGAGCGCCGTGGCGTAAGCGATCGGGTCCGCGCCGAGCGTAAGGCCGCCGACAGCGTCAACCGGCTCCATCTTCAGCTCCTGAAACATGGCGTATCCGATAAGCTCCATGCCCTCGGCGCTCATGGCCGTCTTTTTCACGTCGATGTACACGTCGCTTTTGGCCCCGCTTGTAAGGGTAAAACCGGATTGCGGGTCAAGCATGAAAGACCTCGCGCACAGTATTTCCAACAGGTGCATCTTGTACTCCTGGCCCATTATCTGCTGACTCGGATCCATGATACTCTCCTTTTTTCGCTCTTAAGATGAATTTTTATAGTCTACCTCTAAAAATTGCTATTTTTCCCGATTTCTGTGTCAGGGCTAAAATACACCGGTTGCCCGACGGCTTGCGCCCAGCACCACTTCGTGCCGAAAAAGTGTATCGTTTGACAAGTCTCGTATTGCGAAGTGGTGCTGGGCGCAATAAGACGGGCTTCAAAGAG
>JACRCE010000117.1 GCA_016213015.1 Deltaproteobacteria bacterium
AAAAACCGCCCTTTCTCTTGTGCTTAAACCGGCGAGCGGCCAAAGGAGGTCCCTGAGTCCCGTCCCGCTTTCCTTGAGTCCATCATAGAAGGTTTCAGGGTCTACGCTTGACCTCGAAGTCAAGTTCGCCTCTCACGGTTGCAAGCACAGGATGAATCGGTCAAGTCAGGCCGCTATCAATCAATAAACCTGTTAAAACCCTACTGCAACAAACGTTTGCAACCTGCTCCGGAGTCCAATCTTCTACCCTTTCCCCGCTTGAGCTTGCCCTCGAATGTTTCTATCGAGGGGCGCGCGAGGACAAGTTTTAAGAGACCTTTGCATAAACGGCAACTATCGCGTCGGATGGAGTCTTTGTCTGTCATTCTCGCGTGCCTTTAGCGGGAATCCACGTCTTTTTTATGGATGCCTCCCCGAATGTTTCTATCCCCGATAGAACCATTCGGGGAGGGATAGATACGTTCGGGCGTGACGGAAAAGTGCCGGTTATGTAAATATCTCGTTGGAAACGAAGGGATTGGTTTATTCGCTTATGAAGTATCCCCTCGTGCTTCCGTCAGGCTCTATGCGCCAGACCTGATCCCCTTCGCGCCTCAGGGTTTCGCCGTTGCGTAATACCGTGCAGCCTTGCCCAAGGCCTTTGAATATCCGCTTCGTATCCTCATCCAGTTCCAGATGATAGGGCGATTTTTTCGCCCGCGATTCGTTGTAAGGAACGGTAAAATTCCAATACGTCTCAGGGTCTAACACCTTGCCGGATGAACCGATTACGCTGTAATGGACGTGCTGAGGGTATTCATTTGCGCCTTTACGCCCGCGTCCGCCCATTGTGCCGATCTTCTGACCGGCCTTTACCTTCGTCTTTGACTTAACGTCAGTTCCAATATCATGCATGTGCAACAACCTGTGCTTGCGGCCTGATCTATCGGTTATCTCAACCATGCCTTCTTTATCCCGGTCCACAGCCGTAACAACGCCATCCACCGGTGAATGAACATCCGGATGATCGGTATTGACGCCGCTTTGCCCAACAGGCCAACCTGACTCGTAGTGATAGTTCATATCAACTCCATTGTGTTGACGACCTGGCCTCTTGGCATAATAATCCTGCCGTGTTCCGTCAGTGCCGGTAGTAATCTCAGGTACATAGTTGGTTCCATTGCGTCCTCTGCGCGGCGGCAGTATCCGTCTCATGGCTTCATCGAATGGTAATGGCATGATTTTACCCCTCCTTTATCGGTTTATTTCTCTATTCGTTCGCATAATGGCCTTGTGTGAAATACCTTTCGCCACCCTGACGCTCCATGCCGAAAGACCTCCACCCTCTTTCCCTCTTCGATATATCCTTCACCATATTCCCCTTCTATATCCCTCGCGTGTATCATTGCCTGAGCAATGAGTTCCTGCGTACCGTCGCCGTCAATGTCAATTGCGCCGCCTAAACGTATATCGTTTATGTCTTCATCAAATCCCGTTATTTTTTCCGTCACGCCGGTATCCCATACGGAAAACAACATCTCTCCATACCAGCCTCCAAACCTCTTGAAACTGATGGAATAATGCCCTATAAGCTCCTTTTTTCCATTCCCGTCAAGGTCAGACGCAGCAAGAAAATATATCATCTCCTCCTCTTCAGGTGCGCCGGGCCCGTAGGATGTCACTCGTCCCAACTTTTCAAAATCCCTTGTTGCTCTGTCCATTGCCTCCTGCCGGAAGATTGCTCTCGCTGTGTCCTTGGCCGTCTTTATATCCTCTTCGGTCACCTTGAACTCCATGCGCCTCTTTGGCCCTTGCAAGGCGGCCTCCATCAGGAGCGCCTTGAGCGCACCCTCATTGGTGAAGTACGTCAAATCGCCTTTATATTCATACAAGGAGCCTTCAATCGCCTCCTCAGGCAATGGCACACCCATGTGCCTGCCATAAACCTTGATGCCCGGGCTGTATATCATGCAATAGTCGAATATCTCAAGCCTTGCGTCGCGCAACAGGCCGAAACGCTCCGATTCCACGTATGCCTTGAACACCCTGCCGTCAAGATACTGTGCGCTGAACTTGCCCAACCCTAAGACTTCGGCCATGACATACGGCTCCAATAGCGTTTCTCCCTTGACGATGAACAGCGGACTGAAGGCATTTCTTTTAAGTGTCGGCTGATAAAGATACAGCCCCTCTGGAAGGCTCACCTTGAAGCCCTGCGTGGATGTCAACGACGGCTTTTCATTGCCAAGGGATTGGACGGGGGACAGCAGCACAAGCAGGAACAACGCAAACGATGCCTTCATCACAAGACCTCCTCATCTTCACGATGCACGATTGACGCGGCGCGACATACCGTGTATTGCCTTGCCTATAGATTAGCTATATTCGAAATAACATACCACAAATCAACACATTTGTCAAGTTAATATTAAAAGTATATACTTATAATGAATATTCAGCAAACAAACCACAGACCATGAGCCCATGTAGTGGTTTAATTTATCAAATATTTCAGATAGTTATCTGATTGATCGGGAAGGAGGCCAAATAGACGTGAGCTTTGCAGTTTTAGAATAGTTACTTAAACATTAAACCTGAAATGCATAATATCGCCGTCCTTTACGATATAGTCCTTACCTTCAAGGCGCAATAGCCCTTTTTCACGGCAGGCCGCCTCGCTCCCGTGCTTCGTGAAGTCCTCATAAGCCATGACCTCAGCCCGTATAAAGCCGCGCTCAAAGTCCGTATGTATGACGCCTGCGGCCTGCGGCGCCTTTGAGCCGTCCCTTATCGTCCACGCCCGCACCTCTTTTTTACCGGCCGTAAAATAGGTGATAAGGCCAAGCAGTTTATAGGCGGCTTGAGCGAGCCTGTCGAGTCCTGAATCAACAAGGCCCAAACCGGCAAGAAACTCGGCCCTCTCCCCCTCTCCAAGCTCTGCTATCTCGGACTCTATCTTCCCGCATATCACGACAAACCCGGCTCCCTGCTCCTCGGCGGCCTTTCTCACGACATGAGCGGCCTCGGACGCGCCGGACAGGTCATCCTCGCTCACGTTGGCCACGAATACTATCGGTTTGGCGGTCAGCAGGTTCATATCCCTCAATACGGAAATATTGTCGTCGTTGACCGCGCCCCGTGCCGGACGCCCCTCATCAAGGCATCTCTTCACCGCTTCATAAGCTATAATAGCCTCTTGAGCCGTCTTGTCGCCGGACTTTGCGGCCTTCAATGTCCTTTCGATCCTTTTCGTTATCGCGTCAAGGTCGGCAAGACACAACTCCGTCTCGATTACCTGAATGTCGGCAAGGGGGTCTACCCTGCCCTCCACGTGCACAACGTCCGGGTCTTCAAAGCACCTTACCACGTGCGCTATCATGTCAACATTTCTGATGTTGCCGAGGAACTGGTTGCCAAGCCCCTCTCCTTTGCTTGCGCCTTTGACTATCCCGGCTATGTCTACAAACTCGACCGCGGTCGGCACCGTCCTCTCAGGTTTGACCAACTCGGCCAACTTTACCATGCGCGCATCGCGCACCGGAACCATGCCGATATTCGGGTCTATGGTGCAGAACGGATAGTTGGATGCCGCGGCCCCAGCCGCGGTCATAGCGTTGAATATCGTTGACTTGCCCACGTTCGGCAGACCGACTATGCCGCAGTTGAATCCCATTGCGTCAAACCTCACTCATCTTTATTTACAGATAAAAAAACGGGCCAGCGCAAAAGGCCGGCCCGGAATAGATTTGCTTAACGACAAAAATTCAAGGTTGCCTTCAAACAAGCAAAGGCGCTATGATTAACGCTACTATACTCATCAGTTTTATGAGTATATTCATTGCCGGTCCCGATGTATCCTTGAACGGATCTCCTACCGTGTCGCCTACCACTGCGGCCTTATGAGAGTCAGAGCCTTTGCCGCCGCCCTCGCCCTTCTCGATGGCCTTCTTTGCGTTGTCCCACGCCCCGCCCGCGTTGGCCATGAATATGGCGAGGAGCACGCCGGTTACGGTCGCTCCGGCGAGCATCCCTCCGAGCGCGGACGGGCCGAGTATGAAGCCTACGGCAACCGGGGCCGCTACGGCCAGCACACCCGGGGCTATCATCTCGGTAAGCGCCGCCTTTGTGCAGATGTCAACGCATTTGTTCACGTCCGGCTTTACGCCGGGCTTGCCCTGCAAAAGGCCGGGTATCTCCCTGAACTGTCTTCTGATCTCGTTTACCATCTTGAAGGCCGCCTTGCCCACGCTGGTCATGGTAAGGGCGCCGATATAGAACGGTATGGTGCCGCCGATCAAAAGCCCTATGACCACATCCGCGTCGGTAAGCGATATGTCCAAGGGCTTACCGGTCTTTACGGCTATGGCCTGGCTGAACGCCGAAAACAGCGCAAGCGCGGTCAGCGCGGCAGAGCCTATGGCAAAGCCCTTGCCTATTGCAGCGGTCGTGTTGCCGAGCGCATCGAGGCTGTCGGTTATGGCCCTTACGTCCTTGCCCAGACCGCTCATCTCCGAGATGCCGCCCGCGTTGTCGGCGATGGGGCCGTAGGCGTCAACACTCATGATGATGCCTGTCGTGGCCAACATGCCCACTGCGGCTATGGCTATGCCGTAGATGCCGGCGAAGTAATTGGCTATGAATATGGCTATACAGATGGAAATGAGCGGGAAGGCCGTGCTCTCAAGCCCCACGGCGATGCCGGTTATTATGTTGGTCGCCGCGCCGGTCTGAGAGGACTCGACGATCCGTGCAACCGGCTTTGCCGAGGTGAAGTATTCGGTTATGAGTCCGATGGCCATGCCGCCTATGCAGCCCGCGGCGGTTGCCCAATACACGGCGTTGGAGAGGCCGAGCATACCGGTTACGAAAAAGCCGAGCACAAGGAATATGGCGGTCGCCAGAAATGTCGCGTACCTGAGCGCCGCGGCCGGGTTGAAACTCTCAAGTATATTCATCGCCAATATGCCGAGCATCGAAGCTATAAGACCCGCCATGACGAGCACGATCGGATAGGACATGAGCGAAGCGGTCGAGCCGAAGCTGCTCATCGCGCCTCCGGCAACGGCCGTTGCGCCGAGCGCTATCGCGGCCACGATTGCCCCGACGTAGGATTCGAATATGTCCGCGCCGAGACCGGCCACGTCGCCCACGTTGTCTCCCACGTTGTCGGCGATGACCCCCGGGTTTCTCGGATCGTCCTCTGGTATGCCGGCCTCGACCTTGCCGACGAGGTCGGAGCCTACATCGGCGGTCTTGGTGTATATGCCGCCGCCTACCCTTGCGAAAAGGGCGATGCTTGAAGCGCCCATTGCAAAGCCGTTTATCACCGCCGCGGTCTCAGGCTTGCCGTAGAGCAGAAAGAAGACGCCAACGCCTATAAGACCGAGGCTTGCGACCGAAAGTCCCATGACCGAGCCGCCGAAAAAGGCCGCTGACAAAGAGCGCGCCATCGAGGGCTTGTGCCTGTTGGCGGCCTCGGCCGTTCTGACGTTGGCCTTTGTCGCGCCCTTCATGCCGAAAAAGCCCGCAAGCATGGATGAAAACCCTCCGGCGACGTAGGCGATTGCCGTGGGTATATTGATGAATATTCCAAGAAGCACCGCGACTATGGCCACGAAGATGAGGAGGATGGTGTACTGTCTTCTAAGATAGGTCATTGCGCCGTCGTGGATCAATCCGGCGATCTCGCGCATCCGCTCGTTGCCGTCGGGAAGCTTCACGATGTGAAGATAGATGAAGAGCGTCATTACAAGCCCGCCAAGTCCGAGAAGAGGCGCGTACAATGTCAAACCGTGCATAATGCCGTATTTCCTCCTTTTATATTTATGACGCCGCGTAAAAGGCCGTGAACCGTAACCGTGAACCGTGTAAAAACAAAACATTTGCAAAAACAGCATCCCGCATCACGGTCTTTTCTCTTACGTCCTTCACGGTTCACGATTCACGTTCTTTACGCCGTTAAACCTGTTCATCGCCGTTGCCGCGCCGTCCTTAATAATAGTCTCTATCGCCGCAACGCCGTTTTTGAGCATCGCGTCAACAGCGTCGGCTTCATCGTCGTTGAACGGCTCAAGCACGTAATCCTTCAGCCCTTCACGCTCCGATACCGGTCTTCCGATGCCGAGCCGAATCCTCAGGAAGCCGCTGTCCTCAAGCGCGTTTACAATTGACGCGATGCCCTTATGCCCCCCGCTGCCGCCGTCCTCTTTTATCCGTATCCTGCCAAGCGGCAGATCGCAGTCGTCGTAGGCCGCGATTATATTTTCAACCGGCACGGCCAAAGTTCTTTGAGCTTCGACCACCGCCCTGCCGGACAGGTTCATGTATGTCCTCGGCTTTGCAACTGCAACGTCAAAACCTGAAACTACTGCGCGGCCAAGGTAAGAATGGCCGCAGTTTTGAAACCTGAAATCATATAGAGCGGCAAGGCGGTCCGCGAGCATGCTCCCGACGTTGTGCCGCGTCTGTTCATACTCCCTGCCGGGATTGCCCAGACCGACTATTAAATACCGTGAACCGTGATCGTGAACCGTGACCATAAAGGATTAAAGGCCGTAGCCGTACCCTTATCTTTTCACGGTTCACGGTCACGGACACGGTACTCAAGCTACTTGCCCTTTTCTTTTTCCTTTTCTTCCGGGGCCTCTTTATCCTTTTCCTCGAAGCTCTTGGCAAGTTCGGCCTGCACCTCTTCAGCGGTCTTAGGCGCGGCCTCAAGCGTCGGCGCGACCACCGAGACTATCGTCAAGGCAACGTCGCCGGCGGCCTTCACGCCATCAGGGAAGACGATGTCCTTCACATGGAGAGAAGAGCCTATTGCAAGCGCGGTTACGTCAACGTCAAGGCTGTCCGGTATATCGGCCGGAAGGCACGCGACCTTGATCTTTCTGGCCTCAAGCTGCAGTATGCCTCCAAGCGCCACACCTACGGACTTGCCGACGACGTGCACGGGCACATCAGCCACGATCTCGTGATCCATCCGTATCTCAAGAAAGTCCACGTGCTCGATGGTGGCCTCAAGCGGATGCCTTGACACGGACTTGAACATGGCCATGAACGGCTTATCCTCGCCCTGAACCGTCAGGTTCACGAGGACGTTGCCGCCTGCCGCGGTATGCAGCACCTTGTTCGTCTCCTTGCCGCCCAACGTAAGCGGTATGGCCGTCTTTATACCCGGCCCGTACAGCACCGCGGGCACGTTGCCCATTTTTCTCAGCCTTCCCGCCGGACACTTTCCGGTCTCCGCGCGGCGCTGGGCCGTAAGATTTATTCTTTCCATCTTATCGTACTCCCTCCGATTTTCCGGTCTTGTTTACCGGCTTTTATGATGATTAATACGAAACGCATCTTTCAAATCTTTTAATGGCTGCCTTTACGGTCACGGTTCACGGCCCTTAAACGAACAACGAGCTTACCGACTCGCCGTAATGTATCCTCTTTATAGATTCTCCGAGGAGCGGCCCGACCGAGAGCCTTTTTATCCGATTGGACCTTGCGCCGTCCCTCTCTGCGATGGTGTTGGTTACGACCAGTTCCCTTATCGGCGACCTTTCGATCCTCTCTATGGCCGGGCCTGAAAGCACGGCGTGCGTACAACAGGCATACACGGCCTTTGCGCCGTTCTTATCAAGCGCGGCGGCGGCCTGCGTAAGCGTTCCCGCGGTGTCTATCATGTCGTCCAAGAGGATGGCGGTCTTGCCGTCAATTTCGCCGATTATGTGCATCACCTCCGAGACGTTGGCCTTAGGTCTTCTCTTGTCTATTATGGCAAGCCCGGCTCCAAGCCTCTTTGCGAACGCCCTTGCCCTCTCGACGCCGCCCGCGTCCGGCGACACTATGACAAGCTCGTCCTTGAAGTTTGCCTGTATGTATTGAAGAAGAACCGGCGTCGCGTAGAGATGGTCGACCGGTATATTGAAAAAACCCTGTATCTGTCCGGCGTGCAGATCAACGCACACCACCCTTGTCGCGCCGGCCACGGTTATGAGGTCCGCGACGAGCTTGGCCGATATCGGCGTCCTCGGCGCGACCTTCCTGTCCTGACGCGCATACCCGTAGTACGGTATCACCGCGGTAACCGAATAGGCCGAGGCCCTCTTGAATGCGTCGAGCATGATGAGGAGCTCCATGAGATGATTGTTGCACGGGGTGCTCACGGACTGCACCACGTACACCTCAACCCCCCTTACGCTCTCCTGTATGTCGACGTTTATCTCGCCGTCGCTGAAGCTCTTTACCGCGGAGTTGCCGAGCGTAATGCCGAGCGTCTCGCATATCTCGATTGCAAGGGGCTTATTGGCGTTGCCTGAAAATACCTTTATCTTATCCTGCATGATTCACCCTTAAATACCGTGAACCGCGACCGTAAAAGAATTTGTTTTTACACAGTCAACGGTCTTTATCTTTTCACGGTCACGGACACGGTTCACGGACTGTTAGTGGTTGGGGCGGAAGGATTCGAACCTCCGGGTGCGGGGATCAAAACCCCGTGCCTTACCGCTTGGCGACGCCCCAAAAGGCCGTCGGTCTTTACAACCCGTCGGCAAGCGTTACAAAGCATTCCCTGGCAATGGAGCCTCTTATTCTCTCGTAGGCCCCAAGCGCGTCCTGACGATCCCTGAAGACGCCGAAGACCGTAGGGCCGCTCCCGGACATGAGTGCGCCAATCGCGCCCGCCTCAAGCAATCTTTCCTTCAACCTTGCTATCTCAGGATAACGCTTGATCGTTATGGACTCAAGGTCGTTTACCAGCAATCCCCTTACCGCGGCGTCGTCCAAGCCGTCAAAGGGTTTTTTTGAATATAAAAGAGTATTATCTTCTTTAGCGTTTGTCAAGTCAAAATTCCGGTAGGCCCATGCGGTCGACACTTCAAACCCGGGGTTAATCAGTATATAACGGTAGTCAGGTGGTTCCACCTTCTCCAACTCCTCGCCCCTGCCGCGCGCGATAGCTGCTGATTTAAGGATGAAAAAAGGCACGTCGGAACCGAGCTTGGCGCCCATATTCATCAGCGCGGCGTCGTCAAACCCCGCCTCAAGCATGCCGTTCAACGCCATGAGCACGGCTGCCGCGTTGGAGCTGCCGCCGCCGAGGCCCGCGCCGACCGGGATATGCTTCCTGATGGCGATGACGATCCTTTTCCTGACGCCGGTTGCGTCAAGGATTGCCTGAGCCGCCATGGCGGCAAGGTTGGTCGAATCATCAGGGACTCTCGAATCGGCGCAACTTATAGATACGCCTTCGCCGTCCTTGACAACGATGGAAATCTCGTCGTAGAGCGAGATCGGCTGCATCAGAGATGATATCTCGTGATACCCGTCGGGACGCTTATTGAACACCCTGAGGAACAGGTTTACCTTGGCTGGAGAAAAAAAACTGTTGAAGAGATTCATTTAAGAACGATATCTGTCCTGCTTGCCTTATCCCTTGTGTATCTGTTGCCGAATATCCAGCCTATCAGCGAGAAGTTGGTGGTTGCGTCAAACGGCATGCGCCACCATTTGACCTGTTGCCCGGTCATGCCTTCGTCGGTGGCGTTATTGGAGGTATTTTTTACGGCGTTGCCCCGCGCTCTGTCGTCTGACATGTCTTCTCCGGTCTTTTTCAGGCTGCTGACTACCGTTATCGGTTATCGGTTGTCGGTAAACAGTTATGGTAATTTTCCTTAACCGATAACCGCAAACCGATAACCGTTTTTCAGCGGCGCGCTATATCGTAAACAAAGGCCCTACCGCCCTTACAGCGATATCCAATATTGCCGACGGGTATACGCCGAGCGCCAACGTGCCGACGGCCGTCAATATAAGAACCACGCCGTAGGTAACGCAGGTAAAGAGCGAACGCTCAGGCAGTTCAGCCCCCTCGTAATCCCTCATATACATATAGAATATGACCCTTGCATAAAAAAACAGCGCTATGGCCGTGCTTATGACCGCAATGACAGCAAGCCAATAATACCCCGCGTGCACGGCCGACGCAAGCACGAAGAACTTGGCCATGAATCCGGCGGTCGGCGGGATGCCGGCCAGAGAAACCATAAAGAGAGCCATGAAAAAGGCCAACCACGGCCTTCTTGAGGCAAGGCCGCGAAGGTCGGTCAATTGCTCTCCTCCGTCGCCGCGAGAGGCCAAAGCCGCCACGGTAAACGCGCCGACGTTCATGAACGCATAGACAAGGGAATAGTACAAGACGGCCGATGCCCCGGCGCTTGAGTTGACGACGATGCCCATGAGTATGACGCCCGCGTGAGCTATGCTGCTATACGCAAGCATCCGAATGATGTTTTTCTGCGGTATGGCAACGACGCTCCCGAATATCATGGTTGCCGCCGAGATAACCCATAACATATCCGACCACTGCCCGTGAAACGCGGGGAGGGCGACGGCAAAGACCCTTAGAAACACGGCGAATGCCGCGGCCTTGGACCCGACGGACAAGAGCGCGGTAACGGGCGTGGGCGCGCCCTCGTAGGCGTCCGGGGACCAGACATGGAACGGGAACGCGGCTATCTTGAACGCAAAGCCCGCGCCGATGAGCGCGAGCGCAAGATAGAGATATGTATTATTATCAGGGAGGCGATAGACAATGGCCGCCATCTCGTTGACGTTCGTGGTGCCGGAAAAACCGTAGGCAAAGGAGATGCCGTAGAGCAGTATGCCGGAGGACATGGCCCCTAACACGAAGTATTTGAGCGCGCCTTCCGCGCCTTTGCCGGGCCTCAACGCCACAAGGATGTAAAACGACATGGACATCAGCTCAAGCCCGACGTACAGACCGATGAGGTCGTTTGCCGAGGCCATGATCATCATCCCGGCGGTCGCAAAAAGCATTATGTAGTAGTATTCGCCGCTCTCGGAGCCTAAGCGCCTCAGGTAGTCGATGGATATGAATATCGCAAACGCGGACGAGACGAGGAACACGACGTTGAAAAAGGCCGAATACGTATCCGCGATGACAAACCCGGCGTAAGACGGCACGGTCTCGATGAACATGGGCACAAAAGGCAGTATGCAGACAAGCCCTAAGGCGGAGACGTACCCGAGCGCCCTCTTGCCTCCTCTCGGGATGAAGAAGTCGAGCACGAGCACGAAAAGCGCAAGGCCGACAACCATGAGGAGCGGCAACAGCGAGTATATATTTATATTAAGCGACGCAAGGTTCATACCCGTTATTCAGTCCTTTTAGGCTGCCTCCAAAAATTGCTATTTTTAGAGGCAGCCTTTATTTGGAGGCGCCCCCCTGAGAATGATCCGGCGCCGCGGCAACCCTATTCGTATCCAACATGCTCTTCTTGGAGTTTATCTCGAACCGCTTCACGAGGATGTCTATCGAGGCCTCCATGCCGCTGATGAACGGCCTTGGATAAAGACCTATCCAGAAGATCAAGATGATGAGCGGCACCGAGGCGCAAAGCTCACGGAGGTTCAAGTCCTTTATCTCCCCCTTGCCGGGGTATACCAACTCCCCAAGGAACACCCTCTGAAATAACCATAAAAGATAGACCGCGCCGAGGAGTACGCCTACGACCGCGATGACGGCGTATATCCAATGCGCCTTGAACGCGCCGATGAGCACCATAAGCTCGCCGATGAATCCGTTGGTCGCGGGCAGGCCCATTGACGAGAGCACGGTAATAAGGAAGAATACGGCGTAGACCGGAACCGCCTTCATAAGGCCGCCGTAGGAGCCTATCTGCCTGTCATGCGTCCGTTCGTAAATCATCCCGACGAAAAGAAACAACGCCCCGGTCGAGATGCCGTGATTTATCATCTGAAGGAGAGACCCCTTGAGTCCGTCCGCGTTTAGCGCGAAGATGCCGAGCATGACAAAGCCCATGTGGCTCACGCTCGAATACGCCACGACCTTTTTCATGTCCCTCTGGGCTATGGTAACCAGCGCCCCGTATATCACGGCAATAAGCGAGACGACCATCAGCATGGGCGCGAACTCCATGCTCGCGTTCGGCAGGAGCGGCAGGGAAAAACGCGCGAAGCCGTAGGTTCCGAGCTTCAACAGCACGGCGGCAAGCACGATGCTGCCGGCGGTTGGGGCCTCGGTATGGGCGTCCGGGAGCCATGTATGCAACGGGAAGAGCGGCACCTTCACGGCGAAACCGAGGAACATCGCGATGAATATCCACCACTGGATATACGGGGCAACCGGGCTGAGCCACATCACCGTCGCGTCGAAGGTGTAAACCCCGGTGAGCTTGCCGTGATAGTAGTAGAGCGCCAAAACGCCGAGGAGCATGAACAGGCTGCCGGTAAAGGTGAAGATGAAAAACTTTATGGCCGCGTAAAGTCTCCGCCCGCCCCCCCAAATGCCGATGATGAAGACCATCGGTATCAAGACCGCCTCCCAGAAGATATAAAAAAGGAACAGATCCATTGACATGAAGACGCCGAGGGAGCAGGTCTCGGTAAGGAGGAGGAGCGCCATGTACCCCTTCATCTTCGTCTTTATGTCTGTCCACGAGGCAAACACGCAGATGATGCTTATGAGCGTAGTAAGGAGGACGAGGAACAGGCTTATGCCGTCCACCCCGAGAAAGTAGCTCATGCCGAAACGCTCTATCCAGACGGTCTTTTCAACCCATTGGAATGACGGATTCGCCGCGTCGAAGGTAAGCGGCAAATAGAGCGAGACGATGAACGTCAGTACCGTCGCGCCGAGCGCGGTCCATTTTATAAACTCGACCGACTCCCTGCGGCTGAAGATGATGAACAGGGCGCCGAGGGCCGGAAGGAATATAATTATGGAGAGCACCGGGAAACCGGCGATAATATCCGTCATCTGTGCGCTTCTCCTTTATCGGCATGGGCGTTGAGCGCATGAGCTTCGGCTCCCGCGCTGCTGTGCGTTGCCACAACGTCGGCAGGATGATTTTTGTTTATCATCTCGACCAGATGCGTCGTGGAAGCGTTCGTATACCTTAGAAAATGCCCAGGAAATATCCCTATCCACAGTATGAGGACTATCACGGGGAGAAGCGTAAGCAGTTCCCTGCCGTTCAAATCTTTAAGCGTCCTGTTCTCCTCGCGCGTTATCTCGCCGAATATCACCCTCTGGTACATCCAAAGCATGTATGCGGCGCCGAGTATGACGCCGGTTGCCGCTATGACGGAGAGGAGCACATTGCTCTTGAAAAGACCGATCAGTATCAACAGTTCCCCTACGAAGCCGTTCGTGCCGGGAAGCCCGATAGACGAAAAGAATATGATGAGCGTAAGCGTCGCGTACACCGGCATGACCTTGGCTATTCCGCCGAAGTCGGCTATGAGGCGCGTATGACGCCTTTCGTATATCATGCCTATTATCAGAAACAGCCCGCCGGTTGACACGCCGTGGTTTATCATCTGAAGCACGCCGCCGTCAATGCCCTGCTGATTCAACGCGAATATACCGGCCATGACCGCCCCAAGGTGGCTTACACTCGAATACGCGACCAGCTTTTTAATGTCTTTCTGAGCCATCGCCAGAAACGCGCCGTATACGATGCCGACGACGGACAGGATCAACAGGAACGGCGCAAAGGACATGGTGGCATCGAGAAGAAGCGGCAGGTTGAAGCGCAAAAACCCGTAAGTCCCCATCTTCAGGAGTATCCCTGCAAGTATCACACTCCCTGCCGTGGGCGCCTCGACGTGAGCGTCAGGCAACCACGTGTGGAACGGAAAGAGCGGAACCTTTATGGCGAAGCCCAAAAAGAACGCAAGGAAGACCCACCACTGGAGGTTGTATGCGTACTGCATCTCATAGAGCCGTAGAAGGTCGAAGGTGTATACGCCCGTCGCCTTGCCGTGCGCGAAGTAAAGGGCTAATATGCCCGCGAGCATGAATACGCTTCCGAAAAGCGTATAGAGGAAAAACTTTATGTTGGCGTAGAGCTTTCTCTTTCCGCCCCATATCCCGATGAGGAAGTACATGGGCACCAGCCCGATCTCCCAGAAGAGGAAAAAGACCACCATGTCGAGCGAGACGAAGACGCCGACCATGCCCGCCTCGAGTATCAAGAGGAAGATCATGTACTCCTTCACGCGCTCCTCTATCGCCGTCCACGAGCAGAGGATGGCGACGACCGATATGAGCGTGGTGAGAAGCACGAGGGTGAGGCTTATCCCGTCCATGCCGAGGAAGTAATCGGACCCTATCCACGGCATCCACGGGAGGCGCTCGACGAACTGCATCTTGTGCGTGGAGACGTCGAAGTACGCAAGGAGAAGGAGCGATACGACGAAGTTTATTATGGTTACGCCGAGCGCCGTCTGCCGTATGGAGTCCTTGCTCGCGGCGTTAAAAAACAACAGACATACCGCGCCGAGGAGCGGTATGAATATCAAAAGGCTGAGTATGGGCAGATGCAATGTGTTTTCTATCATTTCAAACCCGTTGGCCTGTCTTCAGCATTACCGGGATAACAGCGCCCCGCCGACGATCAATATGAGTCCTATTACGAATATCAACGCATAGTGCTGCAGATACCCCGTCTGCATGCGCCTCCAGACGAGCGAGTTGAAGCTGACGAAGGTTGCCGCGGAGTTCACAAGCCCGTCAACGATATAGATGTCGAACTTGTGAGAGACCCATGCCGTAAATCTTGTAAGCCAGCCCGCGCCGTTGACTATGCCGTCAATGACGCCGAGGTCGAAGTCGAGGCAGTACCGGCAAAGGCGTTTTATGGGGTTGACTATCAGATAATCGTACAACTCGTCAATATAATATTTGTTGTACAAAAGCCTGTGCGCCGGCGCGAGCGTCTCGGCCATCTTTTCAGGGGCAAGAAAGTCCGGGGCATACTTCCTTGCGGGCGCATAGTACATGAGCGCGGCTATCGAGATACCGGAAACCCCGACCGCCACGGATACGGCCATAAGGAGGATTTCAAGGCCATGCCCGGCCTCCGCGGCAACGACCGCGTGAGCGCCATGCGAAAAGACCGGCGCAAAATACTGATGCAGCGCCGTGCCGTCAGCGAAGATGAACGGGATGCCCACAAGGCCGCCTATTGCCGCAAGCACGGCAAGTACGATGAGCGGAACGGTCATGGAACCGGGCGATTCATGGATATGGTGTTTGGTGTGCTCGTCGGCGCGGCACTTTCCGGTAAAGGTCATGAAGACCTGCCTGAACATATAAAACGCGGTCATACCGGCGGTTAAAAGCCCAACCGCCCAGATGCCGACGTGCCCCTTTTCAAACGCCTCCCAGAGTATCTCATCCTTGCTCCAGAAGCCGGCCAGCGGCGGAATACCGGCTATGGCGAGCGCGCCGATGATGAAGGTAATAGAGGTTATCTTCATGTGGCCGTGAAGCCCGCCCATCTTTCTCATGTCCTGTTCGCCGCTCATCGCGTGGATGACGCTTCCTGAACCGAGAAACATCAGACCCTTGAAAAAGGCGTGCGTCATAAGGTGAAATACCCCTGCCGTGTACGCGCCTATGCCAACGGCCGCGAACATGTACCCGAGCTGGCTCACCGTGGAATAGGCCAGCACCTTCTTTATGTCGTTTTGGACGAGGCCGATCGTCGCGGCGAACAAGGCCGTGCCTATGCCGATGATCGCCACGACCTCTCCGGTGTACGGGGCAAGCGAATATAGGACATTGTTCCTCGCCACCATGTAAACGCCGGCCGTTACCATGGTTGCCGCGTGTATGAGGGCGCTTACCGGCGTAGGGCCTTCCATCGCGTCGGGCAGCCAGACAAAGAGCGGTATCTGCGCGGACTTACCCACCGCGCCCACGAAAAAGAGAAGCGTTATAAGCGTGAGCGTGACCGGCGGTATCTGGTGCGCCGCCGCGAACACGTCCTTGTAGTTCAATGAGGCGGCGCCGAGGTCGGAGAGCGTCCAGAAGAGGAGAAACAGTCCGAGTATGAAGCCGAAGTCGCCTATCCTGTTTACTACAAACGCTTTTTTACCGGCGTCCCCCGCCGACTTTTTTTCATACCAGAAGCCGATGAGCAGATAGGAACAAAGCCCCACCCCCTCCCAGCCGAGGAACATGATGAGGTAGTTGGCGCCCAAGACCAGCATGAGCATGAAGAAGATAAACAGGTTCAGATAACTGAAAAACCGCCAGAGGCCCTTATCATGGTGCATGTAGCCGGACGAGTATACGTGTATGAGAAAACCCACGCCGGTTACGATGAGTATCATGAGCGTCGAAAGCGGATCTATCAGGAAGGCGGCGTCTATCGACATGCCGCCGCTCGTCAGCCAGTTGTATGCTACTATCTCGATGGAGCGCGCATCGGCGGGAAGGGTCATGATGCGCCAAAATATCGAGACCGCTATCAGGAACGATAGCCCGACCGCGGCGGAGCCGATAACGCCCACCGTGCCCTTTGAAAGCCTTGAGCCGAATACGCCGTTTGCCACGGAGCCTATGAGCGGCAAAAGCGGAATGAGCCAGACAAGTTCGACCATGATGACTGTCTATCCCTTCATCTCGTTCAATTCGTCTACGTTGACGGCGCGTCTGGTACGGTAGACCGTAACGAGCAAGGCAAGGCCGATGGCCACCTCGGCCGCGGCCACGGTTATGCTGAATATGACGAAGACAACGCCGTTTATCGACTGCAGGAAATATGAAAACGCGGCAAGAGAGATATTGACGGAGTTGAATATCAGCTCAAGCGACATCAACACGATTATGATGTTCCGGCGTATGAGCACCCCGGCAAGACCGATCGTGAACAGTATCAAACTGAGCGCCAGATAATGCGTGATGGTCGGCATGTCAATTGTCCTTATGTCTCATTACGAGCGTAATAGCCCCTACGAGAGCCACGAGAAGTATGAGCGACACCACCTCAAACGGATATATGTACTTGGTATAGAGCGCCGCGCCTATGACCTCCGTGTTCTTCATCAGGGCGGTTTCCGTGTATGCGCCGAGCGGGGCCACGATATCTCCGTTGTACACGAGATAAAATGCGATGAAGAACAGAACTATCGCCAGCGCGCCGCCGAGTATGCTCTGAGAGTGCATGCTGTCCTTTAGCCGCTCCTTACCGAGATCGAGCACCATGACCGCAAACAGGAACAGCACCATGACCGCGCCCACGTAGATAAAGACCTGCACAGCGGCCAGAAAGGGAGACCTCAGGAGCACGAACATTGCCGCCACCTGCAGAAAGCATATTATAAGGTAGAGCGCGCTGTGCACCGGATTCCTTACCGACACGACAAGGATCGCGGATACGATTGCGACGATCGAAAATATGTAGAAGAATAACTGTTCCATAAAAACCGTGACCGTGAACCGTGACCATTATCGGCCGTTAACCGTCTTTACAGCGCCTCTTCTTATAGTCCTTGCGTCAGAAACATCAAGCGACAAAGACACTGGATTCCCGCTGAAAACCCGCAGGAATGGCATAAGAACCGCGAACCGTCTTTACAGCGCCCTCTTTTTGATTATCCCCGTGTCGGCCACGACCCTTATGCCGGCCTCTGTCTTTTCAAACCTTGCCTTCGCCACTACGCCGCCGGCGATGCCCTCGTGTATGGGTTGCGGCTTCAAAAGCGCGTCCTTGAATCTGACGGTCGAGCTTATGTCAGTGCAGGCAAGCTCATACTCCCTGCCGAGCCTTATCGCCCTCGTGGGACATGCGTCCTCGCAAAAGCCGCAAAACATGCACCTCACCAGATCGACCTTCCATACCTTTGCCACCCTGTCGGCTATGCCCCTGCCCGTGTCGTCCTCCTCCGGGATGACGGTTATGCACTTCGTTGGACAGGCCTTGGCACAAAGTTCACAGGCCACGCAAAGCTCTTTGCCGGATGGGTCGCGGTTCAACGTATGCGCGCCCCTGAACCGGACGTAAGGCACCCACTTTTCATCGTCAGGGTACTTGAGCGTTATGCTCCGCGACACGTTGTACTTGAGCGTAATCGCAAGACCGCGCGCGAAGTCCGAGAAGATGACCTTCCTTACAAGACCGACTATGTCGAACTTGCCGCTCATATCCTCATGTACCCCGTTACAAGGATGTTGACCAGCGATATGGGTATCAGCACCTTCCATCCAAGGGTCATCAACTGATCGTATCTATATCTCGGCAGGGTGAACCTCAGCCACATGAAAAAGTATATGAAGGCGCTGACCTTGCCGATAAACCAGAATATCGCCGGAATGGGCGGTATCGGAAGCGGCATATCGAACGGCGCGTTCCAGCCGCCGAAAAAGAGCAGGACGCAAAGTATCGACACCGTAACCATCGCGACGTACTCGGCAAGCATAAAGAGCGAAAACCTCATGCCGCTGTACTCGGTATGAAAGCCCGCGCCGAGCGTGCCCTCGTCCTCCGGCAGGTCGAACGGTATGCGGTTTATCTCCGCAAGGGAGGCTATGAGGAATATAGCGAACCACACCGGCCCAACGGGAAGATACAGGATGTTCCAATTTAGTATGGAGCCGGATTGCGCGCCAACGATGTCCACAAGGGAGAGCGAGTTGGCTATCATCACGACGCCTATGGCCGCAAAGCTTATAGCTATCTCATAGCTTATCATCTGCGCCGACGAGCGAAGAGCGCCGAGGAGAGAGTACTTGCTGTTGGACGCCCAGCCGCCGAGTATCACGCCGTATATCCCAAGCCCGGCGATGGCGAGGATGTAGAGTATTCCCACGTTCATATCGGCGATATACAGGGTAACGTCCCTTTCGATAAAGGGTATACTTATGCTCTCGCCGAACGGTATGGTAACGAACACGGCAAAGGCCGGCACAAGCGCGAGGAGCGGGGCCAGCCTGAAGAGGAACTTGTCCGCCTTGTCAGGCGTGATGTCCTCCTTGAGCATCAGCTTAATCGCGTCCGCGACCGCCTGCAAAATGCCGTGCGGCCCTACCCTCCAAGGCCCCAGGCGTACCTGTATATGCCCGGCAACCTTCCTCTCAAGCCACGTCAGCGGCATGGGAAGGCTGAACAGTATCATGGCGATCACCACCACCTTGATGACTATGAGCAAGACCTCTATTAATGTCGTGACGTCGGGCATATAAATACCGTGGGCCGTGAACCGTGACCGTGACCGTAAAGGATTAAAGACCGTGAACCGTGAACCGTTGACCGTGACCGTAAAGGATTAAAGACCGTGAACCGTGAACCGTTGACCGTGACCGTAAAGGATTAAAGACCGTGAATCGTGAACCGTTGACCGTGACCGTAAAGGATTAAAGACCGTGGGCCGTGAACCGTGACCGTGACCGTAAAGGATTAAAGACCGTGAACCGTGAACCGTGACCGTGACCGTAAAGGATTAAAGACCGTGAACCGTGAACCG
>JACRCE010000115.1 GCA_016213015.1 Deltaproteobacteria bacterium
AAAAGCCTTTGTGCGATCAAGATTCGGGTTTCTCCGGACAGCATATATCGCCGAAAGCTAATTTCTTGAAAAATAAAGGATTTATTTTTCTCGGCAAGGTATTATCTGCGAGCCTTGGAATTTAACCGGACAGTAGTGATAATCAACGGCATAATGAAAACAACCGGCAAAAAACATTCCACGTCCGTCAAAGACCTGCATGAGGCCGTAACGAGACTATCGGCGTGCAAGGGGACGATGGAGGAACGGTTCAACGTAAAAACCATCGGCATATTCGGCTCGTTTGCGAGAGGGGAACATAAGAGAGGCAGCGACGTGGACATACTGGTCGAATACCGCGTTCTGCCGAACCTGCTGGAACTCGTCAGACTCGAACGCTATATCGAGGGGATATTAAGAAAAAAAGTGGACCTTGTCGAAAAGAGCGGCCTCAGAAAGGAGATACAGAGGCATGTCGGAGGCGAGGCCGTCTATATATGAAACGGGAATATAAACTTTACCTCAGGGACATATTCGACAGCATCGTTACAATAGATAAGTTTATCGCGAAGATGACTTACGCTGAATTCGCCATGGATGTCAAGACCTCCGATGCCGTGGTCAGGCGGCTGGAGATAATCGGCGAGGCATCCAAAAACGTGCCGAGGGAGATCAGGCTGAAACACAAAAACATCCCCTGGGCCGACATGTCAAAGATGCGGGACAAGATCGCCCATGATTACTTCGGGATAAACCTGATGATCGTCTAGAAGGTCGTCAAGGACGAACTGCCCGGACTACGCAAAGACATGGCGCATGTTCTGAGCCAAATGGATGAGCCGTCGTGAACCCGGTGCGCTCTAAAACGCCGCCGGTTTGGCGATGCTGCAATTCGGGAGTTGGCGAATATAACGGCATGGATGGCAGCTTGCAAACCAGTTCTCATCGGAAGGTCGAATGAACGCGCAAAACTACCGTCTCCTGCCCGCATGGGACCCCGTCCTCCGCTTCCTGCACTGGTGGAACGTCTTTTTCATGTCCGTTCAGGTTGCCACGGGCGCGGCATTCATGGTATGCGGGCGCGGGCTTGGCGAGGCGCTTGAGACGAAACTCGTCGTCATACACGGCATGGCGGGCCTGCTCTTTGGCGGGGGCCTGTTCGGACGCATCCTGTGGCTCTTTATCGGGCCGGAGGACGCGCAATGGCGCGGCATGCTGCCTATTTCGCCCGCGCAGAGAAGAGAACTCGCCCAGACGGTCAGCTTTTATCTAAAAGGTTTTAAAGGCGTCATCTCCCCGTCCCCGTCTCATAACGCCTTTGCCGGGCCTGTATATCTCGCCTACATGATTATCGCCTCCGCGCAGATCGCAAGCGGTTCGGCCCTGCTCGGCCTGCCTGACAAACTTCGCGCAAAGGCACTCTCCGGCGAGATACACGAGACCTGTTTTGTGCTGATACTCGCATACGCCGGGGCGCATCTTATCGCGGTATTCATCCACGAGTTGACGGAGCGGCACGGACTCGTGGCCGCCATGATACACGGCAAAAAGACGTTTACACAGGAGCAGGCAGACGGGCTTATTGAAAAACATCCACACCTGAACGAAGGAGGAAGAGATGAGCGGGAAGATTAACATAGTATTCGGTTTCTTTTACCTCGCATTTACGGCGGTGCTCGGCCCGGCATTTCTCGTTCCGCAGTTCGGGGCGCGCGGCGCGGCAATGGCTAAGGCGGGAGAGGCCGTGACCGCGGCGCAGACAACGGACGCCTCGTCCGCGCAGAAGACCGCCGTTGCGCTCTCAAGCCTCATGGACGCGCTCAAGGCGCAGCAGATAAACGGCAAGGGCGCGCACTCCCACGGCAACCTCGAGGCCCTGCTCAACATCGTCGCCGGTTTCATACTCCTGTCGCTCGCCATACCGGGCGCGTTCAAGAAACTGCTCACGCTCATGTTCATCGTTGGCGCGCTCTTTCATTCCGGCATCCTGTACCTCGGCGCGGTCTTCGGAGTCATGGCCGCGTTCAAATTTATCATAATCGGAGAGGTCAGCCTCATAGGCGGCCTCGTGCTGATGGGCGTAGCCGTGGCGATGGGCATAAAAGGGAAGGACGGGTGCCGTTAGCGTGACGGGGCACACCGCTCGCGTTGTGCCCGCCATTCGCACTGGCGCGAAGGGGGACGGCGTAGAAAAGAAGGAAAACTACTGACATGCTGCAACTGGCGCTTCGCCTCATATCGGCCGGCCTCGGCCTGATAATGCTCGCAAGGATCACGTACGACCTCATGGACGGCGAGATCACTTACGGCGTGGGAGACATCACGGTCGAGACGGTGACGACAAAGGGCCTGCCGGAGGCCGTCGCGCTATGGGCCTCCTTCAGCGCCATCTTCATCGGCCTCATCATCCTCGGCGCCCGGCCAAGGCTGTTTACGGAGAAGAAGTGGCTCTGGAAGGCCCTGCTGGCGGTGATATTCGCGGGATACGTGTTGTCGAACGTCTTGTAAGGGTGGGCCCTAAGCGCGAACGACGCGCTCCGTTCCTCAGCGAATTACCATTGATTACGTAATGTTACGAGTGCTGGGCGACGTTTGAATTACGAAATTCGGGGAGCAAGTTGCAAACCACACCTGTACAAGATAAGTTTTTGAGGGTCTTCACCATTTCCTGTGGGTAGATTTGTGAGTTTTAAGGGTCCTTGATGAAGGAAGTCAGGACTTTGAGTTTCAAATAATGTTGATCTCTGATGCCATATGCCCGGCGTTGGATGAGCCGGATCTTGTTATTAAGGCCCTCCATAAAACCGAGGGACACTTTGTTGTCGGGATGGCAATAGCTGACTATGCCGTCC
>JACRCE010000116.1 GCA_016213015.1 Deltaproteobacteria bacterium
TCCCATGAGAGCACGTAGCGGCTGTGCCAGTCCATCACGGCAACGAGGTAGATAAAACCCTGCTTGAGTCTGATATACGTTATATCCGTTGACCATACATGGTCAGGGCGCTCTATGACAACGTCCCTCAGCAGATACGGATACTTCTTATGATCCTTGGCGGGCTTAGTGAGCCACGGCTTCGGATATACGGCCTCAAGCCCCATGAGCCGCATCAGCCGCCTTATCCGCTTACGGTTGACCTTGTAGCCTTGCCTTTTAAGCCATGCCGTCATCCGGGGAACTCCGTAAAACGGCGTCCTCGTATATTGTTCGTCCAAGAGACTCATCAGGGTTGCGTTGAGCCTGTCCTGCGTCTTGGACCGGTAGTAATATGCCGCTCTGGAGAGCCGGAGAAGCCGGCATTGACGCGACACCGGTATCTCCACCAGCCCCGGCTCTATCATCGCCTTCTTCTCACTTGCCGAGCAGTTGAGATTTTTTTTTAAGCCAGTCGAGCTCAACCTTGAGCTGACCTATCTGCCGGTAAAGTTCGTCGGTCTCCGCCACGCCTTATTTTTCCTCGCGCTTTCGCCTGTCCGAAAACAGTGAGGGCAACTCTTCTAAAAGCCGTTTCTTCCACTGCCCAATCTGGTTCGGGTGCACCCCATACTCGCTTGCGAGCTGTGACGTAGTCTTCTCTCCCCTGACTACCTCAAGCGCCACCTTTGCCTTAAACGCCGCATCCGGTTTCTTCCTCATCCTGCCTCCCTCCTTGGGGTTAATGACAGGCTATTATACACCAAATACCCTTGTCTGAATTTTGGGGAGTATTATAGTTCATCGGGATAGTGCCTTTTGTGCTTGCGCTCATAGGCATTATCTACGGTACGTCCCGCCACCGGTGGGCCGCGCTGATAATGCTCGTCATAGTCGGCATCAACATGATAAGCCTCAAGAGCATAATCTCCTCGCCGAACTTCCTTCAGAAGTTTTTCAACTTCATCTTCCCGCCGCTCAAGATGGTGGAGGCCAGAGAGGTGTTCGGAGGCGCGTTTCTCCTTTATCTATGCATCCTGCTTGCCATCGGACTCAAGGAGTTCTTTGAAAACCCCTCCTTCAGGGATCCGGCGTCGCGCAAGTTCAAAGGGGTTTTAGCCGTTACCGGCGCGACGCTTTGCGTGAAGACCGTCATCACCGTCTTTGTATTGAAAGAACCTTTCTACGCCTCGAAGATTGACCTCATATCCATTGCGTTGCTCTTCTTTTTCGGCGGCGCGCTCTACATGCACGCAAAAGGCATGCTGAGCAGGCAGGTCTTCTTCGCGTTGTTTTTCATCTTCCTGTTCGCCGATCTTGCGGTATACAACGACGCCGTAAAATTCCACGCTCTCAAACCAAATCAACTGAGCGCGTATCTTGAAAAAGAGACGCGCAACGACGATCAGGGCTTTGAATACCGCCGCTCATTATTCGCGGATTTCGACATCGCTTACGGCGACGCGGTGTTGAGGAAAAAGGTGGCCTTGACCGGCGGGGGAGGGTTCGAGTATCAACTATTCACCACAAAGAGATATTATGATGTGCTTACCAACGTCCCGGTCGAAAATCAGTTCGCGTTGAACGGTCTTGTGTATCCGATAGTAAGGGTCGTTCCCAAGGAAAACGCCCATTTCATAGGCAAGAAGAACGACGTTCTGGACACGCTGGCCAAGGGAAGCCTTGACGACCTTCGGGACAATCTGTACCTTGAGGACGCGTCGGCTCAAGCAGGTAAAACGTCATCTTCGGCGCCGCTCCGGCGTTTCTCCGATTTGGAAGACCTCAGGGGGCTTACCAAAAAAAATCTGAAAAAAGCCTTTGCCGATTTTTCCCGCGACAACGAGGCCATTATGAATGATGGTTTCAATAACGCGTCGGTTGAAAATACGGCAAAAGCGGGTATCAAGGTCTTGGTTTTTTCATCGAACAGGCTACTTCTTGCCGCCGTTGCCGATAAAGACGCCTACCTGCTGTATAATGACGGATGGAGCAAATACTGGAGGGCCTTCGATAACGGGGCCGAAACGCCGGTCTACGTCGCAAACTACAACTCCAAGGCCGTGTACCTGTCAAAAGGCGAACACGTCATAGAGTTCGTGTATCGCCCGACCCACTACATGGTCGGTCTTGTCCTTTATATCACCGGTCTTTTCATAAGCCTTACGCTTGCAATTATTTTCTATTTCAGACTCCGTACCACAAAAGACATAAACCTGTGAACAACGGCCGACGCCCGGCCTAAACGCGCGGCATATCCGTCATCTCCCTATCTCGTCCATTCCGGCTACAGCCTGTTCATATCCATGCGATTTACCGCTCCTCTCGGTGCGAATCCCCTGACCCGGCCTTGTTTTTTTACGGAGGCCCTTCGGGTCTTTTACGATCTTTCCATTCACGATGACGTACTCAAAGCCCTTGGAGAAGCTATTCGGTCTTTCAACGGTCGCGGTGTCGGTTACGGTGTCCGGGTTGAATATTACTATGTCCGCGTCCATGCCCGGTTGCAGCCTGCCTTTTTTCCTCATCTGAGCGGAGGCTGGCTCAAGCCTCTTTGCGGGCATAAGCGACATCTTATTTATAGCCTCCATGAGGGTTATGGTCTTATTCTCCCTCACGTACACCCTGAGCGCCCTTGCAAACGTACCGGCGGAGCGCGGATGGTTATTGTTGCCCGGCTCCATTATGCCGTCGCTCCCGATCATTACAAAAGGAGAGGAGACGGCCCCGGTTACGTCGTCTTCCGGTATGGCGTAAGCAACCGCGAGTTTGCCGGCCTTCCTGTATCTTGCAAAACTCTCCTCGGTCAGCCGCTCTGTCGTGCCGCCAATCTGTAAGTCGCCATACGTTATACGGAAGCGTTTTTGCCAACCGTCGTCAAATCGCGCCGAGTTCAAATAGGTCGCCCAGAACGGGTACGGGTATGTGCAGGCGGTTATGTCTACACCGTCCTCAACCGCTTTCTTAATCAATCCGAGCGAGGCGGCCATCGAGAACGTCCCGCCGGTCGAGTTTATGTGATCAACGTGGATTGACGCGCCTGTCTTCTTTGCGAGCGCAATAACCTCGTTGAGCGCGTCGATGTTGGTTCCCGGCGCCTCCATAGTAGAGTAGCGCACGTGAAAGAAGATCGGCACGTTGAAACGCCTCGCAACGATCATCATGGCCTCCACCTCGTCTACCGAGGTTCCTGGCGCATATTCAAGGCTCATGCCAAGGCCAAGCTCCCCTTGATCAAGCGCCTCTTCAGCCTTAGCGACGAGCCGCTCGATCTCCTTTGTCGTAGCGCTTCTGTAAGGGTTGACGCCGATAGAGAGCCTTGCTGAGTTATAGAAAAATCCGGCGCCGAAGTTTACGGGCGTTGCCCGTTCAAACTTTTTATACCATTTGATGGGCTCCACCGCTCCGCCGTGCATGGCAAGGTTTGTCGTAACGCCGTCCGCGACCTTGTACCATGCGCCGTAACCGTTCGGGTCATAGGAAAGGATGTCAATGAAGCCCGGGCTTACGACCAAGCCCGCCGCGTTGATTGAGGTCTTGCCTGTAATCGGCTCCGCCGTAACAACGGCAATCGTCCGGCCGTTTATCCCGACGTTCATCCCGTTCTTGTCAAGCCCGGTCTCAGGGTCCATGACCCTGCCGCCGATTATTACGATGTCGTAGTTTGCAAGGGAGGCGGCGTTGACAACGCGCAAGCCGCAGGACAGGAAGGACAACGCGAGGATGACCACGCGGATTACAACTCCAATGTAGTTGCGGGAGATGTCGGGTATGTCGTGCATGGGATTACAGATAAGGATTTTATTACGAGACCGTAAAAAACGCCATCTTTTTCGTAGTCAACGCCCCCCCTCAACCCCGCCTTCTCCCCAAGTGGAGAAGGCATTGGAGAAAACCGCTATTTAGGGAAACTCTGATTAATTTTTATTTTGTCATTGCGAGCCCAGCACCACTTTGGATTATGAAAGCGTGTTCCTTGGCAAATTCCTTCGTGCAACAAAGTGGTGCTGGGTTGATTTCCTTGAAGAAAAGATTCTACGCTACGCGAGAATGACGGATCGGCGAATTAATCAGAGCTTCCTTAGTATTTAGGCACCCTTTGGAAATACAAACCGGAGTTGTTGTCCGACCCTCTGAGAATGATATGGCTGGCCGTATAGCTGTTTTCAGCCGCGTCAAGCGCGAGCGAGTTCCATAGGGCGTACTGTGCTCCGCTGCTAATCGTGTCGCTTGACCAGTTGGCCGTGCTGTTGCAGTTAGAAGCGCATTTGTTGAGGTACAGCGAGTAGTACCCCTGCGACATCCAACTGACCTGTGAAAACCCTGAGGGCGCCGTTACTATCGTTGAATTGAATACGTTCAAAGGCGATGAGCTGTTCACGTATGTTCTCATGTTGACGTTTGTCGTCCAGTTCGAGGCTGTAGTGCAGTTCGCGTCGCAGTATGCGTAGGCAAGGGTATCGTTGATACCCACGTACCCAAGGTCTCTGGCGTAGGATACCCTCGGGTTACCTGAGGAGTCGAGGGCAAGCGAGACCATCCGTCCGGCGTCCTCCCCTGAGCCTGCCACCGTAATAGTAGTCCACCCGAAGCTCGGATACAGACCTGGGGGGTTGGCGTCGGTGGCGCTCTTGAATGCAAGGCGGTAGCCGCCGGGGTCGAATTCTTGCGGGAAGTGGCTGTAATACAACCTGTAGCCCCCGGTCACGGCTATGATGTCGGGGTCGGTTACCCGGTCGTTGGTCGTTCCACCGGTATTGAGCAACTGTTGCGTCCCGAGGTTTGTCCCGTTGGCGGCCGGCGGTTGGAAGTCGTTAGTGTCCTTGTATGCGAGCCGCCAATACCGCGTACAGCCGCTTTGATTGTCCCATGCGTAATACATCCTGTAGTTGCCGTCGGCCAATTGGACGATCTCCGTTCCGCTCGCAACGTCCGTGGCGCTCGTGCCTGTATTGAGCAGTTGCGCCGCGCCGAGGTTGCCGGCGTCCGGCGGATAGGTGTCGGTCGTATCTCTGAACTCAAGCCACCTTCTGCAACTGATGCCGCCTCCGCCGTAAGAGGTATAAAACAGTCTGTACTGCCCGCTCGCAAGACGGAAGACCTTGGGGGCGGTCGCCGCGCCGCCGCTGAAACATGATGACAAATTGCCGATGCTTAAATACACCTGTGCGCCGAGGTTTGCGGCGTTTGGCGGATTTGCGTCCGTGGTCTCTCTATAGGCAAGCCGGCCGCAGAAAAAGGCGCTGAGGACGGCCCTGTAATATATCCTGTATCTGGTCTGCGATGAGGCGTTTACATACTGTATGACCTCCGGGTCCGATGCATATTCAGTGGTGGTGCCGACGTTGAGCAGGGTTCTGGCCGTAAGATTGGTGCCGCTTGCGGCGGGCGGACTGCCGTTATTCGTATCCTTGTACGCAAGTTGCCATAAAGCGGTGCCGGAGTTTGTGTAGTAGCTGTAATACATCCTGTAGTTGCCGGGGATGGCGATGATCTCTGGGCCGCTCGCATAAATATTGCTGTAGGCCGCCCCCTCGGTGTTCAACAGGCTCTGAGCGCCAAGATTGACGGCGGACGCGCTGCTGCCGTAAGACGCATACCTTAAGTCCCCGTTTGTCGCGTCGTAGTAGGCGATCCTCGGCTGATTGGTTGCGTTCAGTTTCAATGACGTGAGTCCTCCGTTAAGATAATAATCGTTGGGATAGGCCGCGTTCGGCGCTTGGAAAACGCTGTAGTTCCCCACCGTATCGACCGCGCTCAACGTCCATGACGCGGCGTTGTTGCATGCGGCGTCGCACCAGCCGTACTTCATCGTCGAGTTGGCGACGGTAGTGGTATTTTGCTCCCAGTAGCTTATCCTTGGATTACCGGAGGAGTCGAGGGCAATCGACGGCCCGATAAAAGACTGATATGAGCCGCCGGCCACGTTAACGAGCGTAACCTTTGTCCAGTTGCCGGCGACGTTGCAGGCCGCGTCGCAGTATGCGTATTTCAGATAGTTCCTGTCCCAGACGTAGAGTAGCCTCGGTTTGCCGGCCGCGTTGAGCGCAAGCGAGGTCTGTGGTTCCCAGAAGGCGCCGTTGTTGACCGGCCCGCTCTCAAGCGTTACCGTCTGCCATGCGGCGCCGTCGTAGTAGGCGTACCTGATGAGATTGTTCGCCTTGCTCGTGTAGTTCGTGCTCGTGTCGTTTTTCGTATAGCTTATGTGCGGATAGTCGTTAAGGTCGGTCTTTATGGAGTTGCCGTGGCCGTTGTAATTGAACACGCCGGTCGCATATTCGACCCATCCGTTCGGAATGACCGGGTGCTGAAGGCCGGATATCTTCAGGTCTCCGGTCGTGGCGTCATAGTACGTTACGTAAAGATAGTTGCCCGCGGTAAGGGCCGCGGAGGTGAAAAACCCTGTGTCGTTTTTGATGTCCACCGTGGCCCTGCGCCAGTTGGCAACGTTTGAGCAGGTCGTATTGCAGTATGCGTACTCCAGGTCGCCTATGGTGGCGGTATACTCGGTGCCGTTGTTGAAGTAATAGTAGGTGATGGCCGGATTGCCGGCTACGTCGAGCATAAGGGATGAATACGCCCCTTTATTAGCTTGCTTGGTTCCGCTGAGGTAGACCTTTGTCCAGCTTGCCGGGTTGTTGCATGAGGCGTCGCAATAGGTATACGCAGGAACGCCGTTGCCCTCGGTTCTGGTCGAATAGTCATAGTAGCTTATCCTCGGCAGTCCGGCCGCGGTCAGGACAAGGGAGGTGAACCGTCCCCTGTCAGCCGTGCCGTCAATCGTAACGAGCGTCCAGTTGGCCGGATTGGAACAGGACGCGTCGCAATAGGCGTACTTGAGCGTCTGATTCGTGTAATCGTAGTAGCTTATGCGCGGGGCGCCGGTGGTCGGGTCAAGGGCCAGAGACGTGTACCTGCCGACGTCCCCGGCGTTGTCGATCGCTATATACGTCCAGTTGGCCGCTGTCTCGCAGGCCGAGTCGCACCATGCGTATTTCAGATCACCGTTGGTAAAGTCGTAATAGCTTATCCTCGGGTTTCCCGATCCGTCGAGCGCGATGGACGTATACCCGCCGACGTCGCCTGCGGTATCCACCGCGACCTTTATCCAGTTGCCGGAGGCGTTGCAGCCAGCGTTGCAAAAGGCATACATCAGGTCTTCCGTGACGGCGTTTGATGAAGCCGCGCCGTAGTAATAGCTTATCCGCGGATTGCCAAGGCTGGTCAGGGCAAGGGAGTTGTAGTAACCGGTAAACCCGGAGCCGTCCACCACGACCGTCTGCCACGCCGAACCGTCCCAATAGGCGTATTTGAGGTCTTTGTCCACGACCTGAAAGTAACTTGCCTTGGGGTTGCTCGACGCGTCAAGCCTCAGAGATGCCGTTGCGCCGCTTAAAGATGCAACCCCTGACGTGGCAACTGCTTTACCGTATGCTTGGCCGAATACCGGTTTAGAGTCCGAGAAAAACCTGCCGTTGTTGACGAGTCCGGCTGAGATACTCCCGCCTCCCGACGACACCCCATATTCAAGTACACCGGAATCAGCCGGATGTTTCGAGCGGGTTACATAGGCCCTGAACGTAAAGCCGCTCGCCGCGCTAAAGGTTACGTTCCTTGATATACCAGAACCCGCCGCGATATCTCCGTAATTATAAAAGTTGTATCCGTCGGCATCAAGCAGGGTTATCGCGGGGTCAAGCGAACCGATCCGTAGCACGACGCCTTTCATATCCGTAGCGGCGTTGTTTGTGATAGTTATGCCGCCGGTAAGCGAAACAACCGCTCCATAGTTCCCAACAGGCGCGAAGTTCATGCCAAGTGCGTTGACATTGACGTCGAACACCCCTAATACCTCGCTCTCTCCGTAGAGCGCGGACTGTTCGGCAACGACGGCCGCGTTGTTATTCGAGGCGCTGCCGTTCGCTCCACCGTCGTTGCCGCCGCAACCGGCTGCGCCAAGCAGCAGAAGGGTTAGCGCGATCGCTGCGCGGCATTTCAGCAACCAGCTCGGGAATATTGCGTTAAGACCATTCATATCAACCTACCCTAAGTATCATGGCGATGAGGCGCAGTATGTCGCCGGGGATGCCGGTGTGGCTGTCCCGCCGTGTTTGTATTGACATGTGCTCATGTAGCGGTTATGGCAAATAAGGTTGCATCGAAAATGCTGGGTCTGGTTATCGTAGTACCATTTCGGTTTCGTGGCGGTGTGTCCGGTTACGGTGGGCGCGTAGTTGATGAGGTGCGTGTCTACCTTCCCGTCCGTAAAGCCGTCATGGTTGTCCGGCGGAAGCGAGCCGCCAAGGCCGTCGCCGTAGATGGTATTTTGCGCCTCCACGTTGGAATGAACGTTATGGTGGCAGTCGTGGCACACGGCGCCCGTGTTAAGGTGATAGACGTGCAGGTTGCTGTTCCAATCGGAAGAGCTGGTCGGTATGCTCGTGTCCCCGAAGTTCGTGTAAGAGCCGAGCAGGCGGTCTTCCTGATGGCACAGGAAACATAACTCGAACTTGGGTCTGCCGTTGGTATCGTTGCGGTTTGCGGCGTACCACCCGTTGCCGAACATCCCGCTCGTCGAGTTGGTGGTAACGTAATTTCCGCGGAGGAGCTTTGTCCTCGCCGAGCCGTGCGGGCCAATTGGAGAGGCGCTTGGACTGTAGGCCGACGCCTTGTCCGTTAACCGCAGGGACGATTCCGTTACCGGGCCCATGACCGTAACGGGGTTGGTAAGGGCGGGCGCGGTTGCGTCGCTGTTGTGACAGTCGGTGCAGTTGATGGTCAGGGTGGAAAGCGACGTTGCCGCGGCTACGGCGCTCGAACAATCGAGGCCGAATGCGCTCTCCAACTGCTTGCATAAGTTCAACGTGCCGTTCCTGCCGGGTGAGCCGACCGGATGATAGGAGGTGTTGTACCCGATGTCGGATGTCGGGTAGTTGGCATATTGATGCGAACCGGGTCGAAACTCCTTCCTCTTGTTGCTGAACCACTTGGAGTAGTTGGCCGTGTTGCGGTTTTGCACCGTGTCCGGGTACGGGTTGTCCGACGCGAATACCGTGTTGTAGCTGTCTCCGTGGCACTTGAGGCATATCTCGTAGATAAAGGGCTGCCTCGTTCCGCCAAGCTCTGTCGGGTTCTGGGCAACGCCGTCTATGTCAACGTACTTCATGCCCTGTATCCTGCCGCCTGTGCCGTCCCCGAGCACGCCGGTCGGCGTCCTTACCGAATGAGGGTTATGGCAGTCGTAACACTCCACGTGCTTGCTTGTTATGGGAATGGTCTCGCCTGTTGAGTGCCTGCCGGCAAGGGCCGTGTCGTCAACAGGGTGACCGCTGCCGGTTGTCCTCTTGTTTATCTCGGTCTGTATGTCAGGCGCGCCGGTGCCGCCTGAGCCGATTGGCTGATGACATCTCTCGCAAAGGTTTTCTTCCCATGCAATAAGCTGTCTTGGTATGAGATAATCCACCGACATATTCGGATTGGCCGCGGCAAGGTGCTTGGCCGCCGGAACGGCAGAGGTGTCGAACTCAAAACCAACCGTCTCCTTTACCCCGTGAGGGGTGTGGCAGTTAAGGCATGATCCCTTATTGCCGAGCGGCTTGGTTGACCGGTTCTGCCTTGGGTATATTGTTACCGGGTCCCCGGTCGTGCCCGGCCAGTACATGTTTGTGTAGTTGACGTAGTGGCTCGACGCCTTATAGGCCGTTTGACCCTGATAAAAGCCCCACCTGCCCA
>JACRCE010000024.1 GCA_016213015.1 Deltaproteobacteria bacterium
CGACCCGTCATTCTCGCGCAGCGTAGAATCTCGTCTTCAAGGAAATCAACCCAGCACCACTTTGTTGCACGAAGGAATTTGCCAAGGAACACGCTTTCATAATCCAAAGTGGTGCTGGGCTCGCAATGACAAAATAAGAATAAATCAGAGCTTCCTTAATTGAAAAAATAGATAAGCCAACCAGAGGCCGCGACGTACATCCATACACCCGCGGTATACGGCGCGACGCGGACATGACGATCAAACCTGCGCTTGACGGCGAGATATACGGTTATCACGGCCAGCGGCAGGTTGACGAGGGAAAGCGCGGTGTGAGACCAGAGTATAAAGAAATAAAGACCTCTATGATCTCCCGCGTATTTTTTCGGCGGAAAGTAGGCGCTCTTGACGAGATAAAGCGCCACAAAGATAAGGGCGAGGGCGCAAGCCGAGATCATCGAGCGCTTGTGCCAATCCCTGTTGCCGGTCTTGATGAGCATGACGCCGGTCAATATCAGCAGACCGGAGAGCGCTATGGTCAAGCGGCTTCCGCTGAACAGCAGCCATTCAGTCCACATCAGAATCTTGAGGCCAGCACAATCGCTACCGTGAGGACGTTGATCAGCACCATGACGCAGATGATAAGCGCGCCTCTGCCTTTTGTGCGTTCAAACCTTCCCTGCCCTACTCCATCAATTAGACTCATAGTCCCCTCCTTATTTAGCCGAACATCGCAGCGATTCTCAGATCGCAAACCATGAGCGAAAAAAGCGTCGCAAGATAGATCATTGAATAGATGAACAGGAACGTATCGGAATCCCTTTGAGACCTGTAAAACCTTATCGTCAGGATAAGATAGACACACCCGGCGGCAAAGGCGGCGATTGCATAGCGCATACCTGCGGCGCCAATGGCATACGGCATGAATGAGACCGGCACGAGTACTATAGTATACAGGAGTATCCTGAGTTTCGTCGCGGCCACGCCGAAGGCGACCGGCACCACGGGAATGGAGGCAGAGGCGTAATCGTCCTTATAACGGAGCGCGAGGCACAGCGCATGGGGCTGTTGCCAGAGACAAACGATTGCGAACATGGCGAATGCCTCTATGCCGAGGCCGCCCGTAACCGCGGCATATCCGATTACCGGAGGGAGCGCGCCGGCGATTCCTCCTATCTGATTGGCCATCGGCGACCTTCTCTTGAGTATCATTCCATACAGCACGACGTATATCAGAACCGACGCGCCTGTCAGGGACGCGCTCAGCAAGTTAACCTTGACCGCAAGCGCGGCAAGACCTGATACGGTCAATGCAAGACCGCCGGCCAAGGCGGCGTCAGGGGACACTGAACCCGTAACAAGCGCCCTTGCCGAGGTTCTGTCCATGACCCCGTCAATGTCCCTGTCAACGTAGTTATTGAGCGTAGCCGCGCCCGCCGTGGCAAGGCCCACGCCTGCAAGCGTCCAGAATATGCCTCCCGGGGCGCCGCTTGCGCCGATATAAGCGCCTGCAAGCGTGGCAAGCAGAACGAGCGCGACTATGCCGGGCTTGACGAGCAGGAGATGTTCAGCAAGCGTTGTTTTCCAATGTGTTCCACGAACGATCGTCCTGTGGTGCGCGTATCCGTTCAATCATGCCTCCATGCGCGCGGAAACACGCTGATTGAAGAGCGTGGGCATTGACCGGTATGCAAGCCATCCCAAGAGGAAAAACCCGATTGCCCCGTGCCCTATGATAAACGGCAGGTACATGCCGGACAGCACTATGAGTATGCCGAAGGCCGCCTGACTCACGATGAGGCAGAATGTGAACGCGACTACCGATATATCGGCCTTTGCGCGAATCGCCTTATAGAGCATGACGAGCGCGGTAGAGAATACGAAAAACGCGCCGAGTCTGTGTATGAACTGCAATATTACCGCGTTGTTGTCAAAGGACGGGACAAGCGCGCCGTTACATAGCGGAAAGTCGGCGCAAGCCAGCGAAGCGCCTGAGTATCTCACGAGTATGCCGAGCACTATCTGCGCGTATACGGCAATAAAGAGAAAGCCGAAACTGCCCTTTGAGCCGGCCTCATTGCTCCTCGCAACGTATCTGAGCGTAAACACGAGACAGATAAGCACGAGCGTAGCTATTATAAGGTGAGACGATATTACAAGCGTATGTATGAATCCGGTAAGGAGAGGCGCCTCGATGCGGACTATCACGCCGCCGAGGAGCACGGCGGAAGCAAGCAGGGCAAGCACCGCAAAGGTCAAACGGCGCGGCAGGCCGGTATAGCCCTTCCAGACAAGATACGTTGACCAGAGTATCAATATGCCTGTAAAGCCTCCAAGCAGCCTGTGGCCCCATTCAAACCATATCGCCATCCGGGCGGGCGGGCTTACCGATCCGTAACAAAGCGGCCAGTCTGGGCACGCAAGGCCGGAGCCGGTTGAGGTAACGAATGTGCCCATGACCATCAGTAGATAAGTCATGAACACGGTTAGAGCCAGAATATACCATGACCTTTTTTCAATTGTCGCATTAGACTTGACCATCACGCCCTCCGTCAAAGGTTGCATCTATTAACGGCTTAAGCCCGTCTCGTTAACGAGACGGGCTTAAGCCTATTTCATCTACTTGTTGCTGCCGTAGCCATACGGATCGAAGTTGGTGCAGTCAGGAACCTCAGCCCAGTTGCCCGGGCCAGGAGGCGTTGAGGTGGTCCACTCAAGCGACCTTGAACCCCACGGATTGTCAACCGCCTTTTTACCCGCGACAAGCGCGTGTATCCACGAGATCAGCACGATTAGAAAACCAAGGGCCATGATAAACGCGCCAACGGTTATCAGCTGGTTCAGGCCCTGAAACTGCGGAAACTGCTGATAGTCGAAGTAGCGCCTCGGCATGCCCTGCAATCCCACGAAGAACATAGAGAAGAAGGTAACGTTGGCTCCGATAAAGGTTACAACGAAGCCCAGCTTGCTTATGCCCTCGTTACACATCTTACCGAACATCTTGGGAAACAGATACGTAACTCCAGCCATTACAGCGAAGGTGCCGGCCACGGCCATGACGTAATGGAAGTGGGCCACGACGAAATGCGTGTCATGTATATGCAGGTCAATGGCGGACATCGCGTTGGGGATGCCGGTCAAGCCGCCTATGAGGAACAGGAACATGCAGCCGAGCGCCCAGAGCATCGGACTTTTGAAGTCGATTGCGCCGCGATACAACGTGCCTACAAGGCTGATCATCATAACGCCGACCGGTACGCTTATAAGAATGGTTGAGATCATCATGCCTATCCTTATCCAATCCGGCATACCCGACGCATAGAGGTGATGAATCCAGACCTCGCCGCTCATAAGGGCTACGGCGATAGCGCCGTAAACCGCAGCCTTATAGTTGAATACCCTGTTCCTTGCAAAGGTCGCCACGACGTCAAAGACGATACCGAGAAACGGCAGAAGGATGACGTAGACCGCCGGATGTGAATAGAACCAAAAGAGGTTCTGATACAAAAGCACGTCTCCGCCGCTCCCCGGCGAGAAGAAGGTGGTACCAAGGTACTTGTCGAACGTCAGCATCGTAACCGCGGTTCCAAGCACAGGCACGAATATAAGTTGGACGATAAAGGCCGCGAACGTGCACCAGACGAACATGTTGAGCTTGCTCCACGTCATGCCGGGCGCCCTCATGTATATTATCGTCGTTATCAGGTTCACTCCGCCGGCTATGGAGGCGAAACCCATTATGAGCACCGTGAAGGTGTAGAACGCGGTGTTGCCGGACGATATTATCGAGTACGGCGGATAGGCCGTCCACATGAAGTCCGGCGGGTCCGGTATCACGAACGTGAGAAGCGCGAGCACAATGCCCATCCAGAAGAGCCAGAGGCTCAAGGCGTTTAACCTTGGAAAGGCCACGTCCTTTGCGCCTATCTGGAGCGGTATGAGATAGTTGGCCAGAAATCCGGTAAGCGCCGGTATCTGGAAGCCGAGTATCATGGCCGCGCCGTGAAAGTAGAGCCACACGTTGTATGTCCCCGGATTGGCCGTGAGCGTCGGGCCAACGGAAGAAAGCTCGACCCTGATCAGCATGGCCATCAGACCGGCCACGAGAAAGGCCGCAAGAGAGCCGATGAGATAGAGTATACCCACCCTCTTATGGTCGCATGTAAATATCCATTCCTTTAAGACCTTGCCGAAACCGGCTTGAGCTGGTGCGCTCATGATTTACCCCCTTCAGCGTTTGCTGTCGCAATCTTCGCCTTCTCGGCGTCGGCCCACGCCTGGAACTGATCCTTCGGCATGGCTATGACCTTGCCGTGCATGCCTGAGTGCATCATGCCGCAGTACTCGGCGCAGGTTATTACGTGCTCCCCGGATTTTTCAGGGTAGAACCAAAGATACGTAACCCTGCCCGGCATGGAGTCCTCCTTCACCTTGAAGTCCGGGATGAACATGCTGTGCACGACGTCCGCGCTCGTCATCCTCACGACTACCGGCTTTCCAGCCTCCACGTGCAGTGTGCCGGACTCCTCGACGCCGTTAGGATGCTTGAAGTTGAAGCTCCACATCTGGGCCTTGAGTTCCACCTCATAGCTTCCGGCAGGCACGCTTCTATAGTCGTTCCAAAGGTTCCAGCCCCTTGCCGCTAAAAACAGGTCGTCGGCCATAAACAGGAAGACCGGTATGAGCACCCATGCGTGCTGGGCCGCCAGCGACAACACAGGAGGGTTGCCCTCCTGATCGGGCTGGGTCCTTCTATATCTGATAAGCAGATATATGATAATTAAGGCGAATACAACGCCGATTATCGTTATGTCGAGCAGCATTTCGTCCCAAAGGTGCTGCCAGTTGGCCGCGGGGTTCTTGATCGCGCCACCGGCGGCTGAAGCCCAAGCCCCTGAACATGCGCCCAAAACCGTCAGGACCGCAAGAGCCGATGTCCCGAATCTTTTCAACATGTGTCTACCTCCTCGCCTTTCTTTTGTATACGAATAATGCCAGTCCCACCAGTAAAAACCCGCTGGTAAGAGAACCGCCCGCGATAATCAGCGGATAGTTGAGCGTATATCTGCCTTCCTTGTAGTTGTAGCTGTAGCAGGCGATCGTGTATAGATCAGCCAGGTCCCTGAGCGGCGTTGCCGCGCCTATCTGCCCGAAACGCGCCTCGGCTATTGCGGCCTCTATATCGAAGCCGGTCGCAAGCGAGGCATACAGATACCGGTGAACCCTGCCTTCAGGCGTTAGCACGATGTATACGTTCGTATGCGTGAAGACGTTGTCGCGCTTTGACCAGAAGAACTTGAAGCCCACGCCGTCCGTAAGGGTCTTGATGTCTTCCTTGCGCTTCAAGACGGCTGTTTTCCAGCCCGGTGTTGATTCCCCTCCGATGCCCGTCATCTCGCCGAACATCCTGACTTTGGCGGCATCGTCGTCTTTATCGAATGACGCGGTAAGCACACGGTAGTCCTTGCCCGCCTTGAGCCTCGTTATCGCGCCCAGCTTTTCCTTGAGCGACTTGTTCGTGGTCGCGCACGCGCCGTCGCAGCCGTAATACGAAAGCACGAGGATGACCGGGACGCCGTAGATGCTCGAGAGCTTGAACTCGGCGTGGTTTGCGTCAACGAGGCCGTAAGCGCCGTCCACCTTGGCCCCGAGGAACTTATCATCATCAATCCTGAGAACCGACGGTTCTATGCCGTTCACGGGAACCCTGCCGTACTCCGCAAAGGCCGTGGATGCGGCCAGTACGACGGCTATCGCCGCTATGGCTGTTTTTAGATTTCGCTTCACGGCTCACCAACTCCCTTTTGCCTGCTTACCAGAAGTAGACCTGAGACACGACGAAGAACCATACGATGTCAACGAAGTGCCAGTAGACGCTGACCGACTTGACGAAGTTCTTGCTTACCGTGCCCCTGAGCGCCGGTATGAGCACGGCGATGAACCCGGTAAGTCCGACGATAACGTGCGAGGCATGGAAGCCGGTTATGCTGAAAAACGAGCTTCCATAGATGTTCGTGCTGAAGGTGAAGCCCGCGCCCATCAGATGAGACCATTCGTAAGCCGATATGAGGAAGAACACGGCGCCAAGCACGATGGTAACGATGAGCCACGATATGAAACCACTCACGTTGTTATGCTCAAGCTTTTCCTCGGCAAAGTGGATCGTAACGCTTGACGACACGAGGATTATCGTCATTATTACCGGTATAGTCATGGATATGTGAGGCGTTCCAGCGGGCGGCCACGACGGGGCAAGAAGCCTTGTCGCCCAGTAGGCCGCTAAAAAGCCCGCGAAGATGAAAGCCTCGGCGACAATGAAGAACGGCACTGCGCCGGTGCCCAAGCCCTGTTCCACCGAATTCACGTTCCTGCCCTTTATCGCCTCGCTCACCCAACCAACCAGCGAAACAGTGAGCAACGGTACGCCGATGCCGAGCGCCAGCACGGCAAGCAGACCGCTCTTATAAACGAAGTACAGCGCGAACGGAAAAGGGAGCACGAACAGTACCGACACGCTTAGAAGCAACGGCCAAAGACTTACCTCCCACTCATGGTGTCCGGCCGCTCCACCATGATGAGCCACATCATGACCTTCCATTACCTTTACCTCCTGTTGTATTTTGACGCTACGGCGGCGCTACTATAAGGATAATTCGGATTATAATTATCCTTAATTTGGATCGACAACCTCTGCGCGCGGTTTCCCCGGCGCTTACGGGGCGGGAAACACGCGCGGCACGAACGTCGAATTACTTGCCTTCGTTTGAAAAACCTCTGCGTCTTATCAAGAAAAATTAATCATCCGCCGCGCCATTCACGGACGGGCCGCTCTCGGATAGGTGGGCAACGGCTATTTAGGATGACTTAGATGTATTTAGTCCTGATTTAGGCAAATACATAAACGAAGGTCTACCCTACTTGGCGCAGGACCTCCTGCGCGCTCTCATCAGCTTGACCCTGCCGGAGGCGACCAGATCGGCAAAGGTCGACCCCCTAAGATAATCGAGCAGTTTCTCCTGCGCCCCTCGCCACACGTCATGCACCGGACAGATGGTCTCCCGCTGGCAGTGCCCAGCGCGGATAAGACAGTCGTTTAAGTATATCGGCCCTTCCACGGCCTCTATAATATCGAGAAGCGAGATGCGCTCAGGGCTCATGGCAAGCGTAAAGCCGCCCTCCGGCCCCCTTACCGACCTGACGAATCCCTTCTTTGCAAGCGCCTGAAAGAGCTTTGCGAGGTAGGCCGCAGGCACCCCTTCGGCCTTTGCTATCTTCTCGCTCTCGATGGCATCGCCGCTGTTGTTGTCGGCAAGATAGGCAACGCCCCTTATGGCATACTCCGCGGCCCTGCTGAGTCGAAACATCGCATCGCCTTTCTACCGGATAAGCTAAATAGGACTCCTTTTATCCTAAATCAAATTTCTTGTCAAGTCATTTCGTTAACGTGATTTTAATCAGGCACGGCCTCGACAGTCTCATAGCAATCCTTGCGCTTATTTGATATACTTCATAAGATATGCGTTTGAACGTAACCTAACCGACCGCACCCGAGACCGGCATCCATGCACCCATGCTAAGGAAGAGCATCCACACAAGACTCCTGTTCATCGTCGTCGGGCTTATCTCCGTAGGCGTCGCCATCTCCATATACTGGGGGATGAGGAGCGAGGAGGCACGATTCCTCGATGAAAGGGTGCGGGCGTCGGACTTCATCACAAAGCCCGTGCTCGCGGCCATATACGGCGGCATGTCCGAGGAACGACCGGACATGGTGGTTCATCTCGTCAACACGCTCGGCGCGATGCAGGGGCAAGGCAGCGTGTTCATCGTCAGAGATAACGGCGTTGAAGAGGCCTTCAAGGATCTGAAAACCATACGGGCGATTAAAGACAAGACCGGCGTCTACAGGCCCGAATGGGCGTCGGGACGAAGAGACGCCGCGCATAACGTCGCGGCCGGAACCGGGTCCGCGAGGTTCAAGGCGGCATTGGACGGCTTCAGGCGCGACTGGAACGCTGGGCCGGTATATTACGTCGAAAAAGACGAACACGGCCCGATTCTGGCGTACCTCCAGCCTATCAAGAGCGCCGACAGGTGCTTCAAATGCCACGGGACCGACGGGGCGCGCGGCATTCTCGTCATACGCACAAGGTTGGGCGAGATGTACTCGTCGCTTAACAGGATACGCAATCAATGGATCGTTACCGGTGTGCTTGGCGTCGCCATAACCGGCATGCTGCTTTCCATGCTCATCAGCAGATACATAACCGGGCCGATAAAGAAAACCGTCGGCGTCATAAAGAACATCGCCGAAGGCGCCTCCGACATAAGCGAAAGGGTCGAGGTCATCAACTCGAAGGACGAGATCGGCTATCTCTCGACCACGTTCAACAACATGCTCGACACGCTCGAGAAGCGCGAGGCCGACAACAGGAAGCTCTTCGATATGATCACGGCGAGCAAGGGCGAGTGGATCGCCACCTTCGACGCCATACAGGATCTCATCTCCATACACGACAGGGACTACCGCATACTCAAGGTGAACAAGGCCCTTGCGGGGAAACTCAACGTAAGGCCCAAGGACCTTACCGGGCTCAAATGTCACGACGTCTTTTACGGCAAGCATTCCCCGAAGGATGCGTGCCCTCACGCGCAAACGCTTTCCACCGGAGAGCTGACGCATCACGAGGCGGACGACATGGTCTTTGAAGGCACGTACATGGTGACCACGTTCCCCATCAAGAACGACGACGGCCAGATATGGGGCGCCGTGCACGTGGCGCGGGACATAACGCAGGACAAGTTCCTGAGGGATCAGCTTTTTCACGCCGAAAAACTCTCCAGCATGGGCAAGCTGGTCGCCGGCATTGCCCACGAACTCAACAACCCGCTCATGGGCATCATGGGCTTCAGCCAGCTCCTGATGGACATGCCCGGAGACAAACCGGTCTCCGACGCAAAGGAAAAGATACGGCGCATATATCAGGAGTCGCTTCGCACGGCAAAGATAGTCCAGAACCTCCTTGCCTTTGCGCGGGCCAAAAAAACCGAGCGCGAGTACCACAACATCAACGACATACTCAGGCAGACCGTTGACCTTAGGGATTATTCCCTAAGGTCCAACAACATACGCCTTACCCTCGATCTCGACACTGAACTGCCTAAGACCATGGTTGATCTCTTTCAACTGCAACAGGTCTTCATAAACCTCATAAACAACGCCGAGGACGCCATCGTGTCCACTAAGCGCAAAGACGGCCTGATGGAAATCAAGACCCGCGCCGCCAGAAAAAAGATCGAGATAACGGTGCGGGACAACGGCATCGGCGTTCCGAAGGAGCTGCTGGGCAAGGTCTTCGACCCGTTCTTCACGACAAAGGAGGTCGGCAAGGGCACCGGCCTCGGGCTTTCCATAACACACGGCATCGTCACAGAGCACGGAGGCGAGATAGGCATCGAGAGCATGGAAAACGACGGCACAACGGTCTCTGTGACGATGCCAGTTGTCGACAAGGCGCAGTGGACCGAGGTGTCCAAGACCGTCGGCATAAGCACCGGCAAGGAGATCAACGCGGCCGGCAAAAAAATCCTCATAGTGGACGACGAGGCCAGCATCCGGGAGGCATTAAGCGGAATCCTCGTCAAGGAAGGCTTCAAGGTAGACACGGCGGAGGACGGCGACGGCGCCATCAAAAATCTCGAAAAGGCCCGTTATGCGCTCGTAATAACGGACATAAAGATGTCCGGCCTTGACGGCCATGAGCTGTACGCAAGCATACTACAAAGCCACTCCTATCTGAAAAACAAGATAATAGTGGTTACCGGAGACGTATTCAACAAAGACGTCAAGGAATTTCTTGAGAGGACGAACTGCCCGCACATCCTTAAGCCGTTTGAACCGAAACTCCTTCTGGACCTTATAAGACAGGTGCTTTAAGAAGGTTGTCAGTTATCTGTGGGCGGTTGGCGATTAAGGCAGGCGCGTTAGTTCTTGCCCGAAGACGACCGATATGTTATGAAGACGGGACGCACACGCTATATATGATGAACTCTTTGATTTGAGGGCCGGAAATAAAAACGACATAGTTGATTTCGGTAAACAGATATATTCCTTGAGAAAAGCGAATGGAAAAAGAATTAAAAGATAGAAGCGTTCTGCGCGACGCTTTTGGGCTCACCAAAGAGGCCGCGCAGGAGGAGGGCAGGCCATTATGCCGGCAGATGCCTTAAAAACGCTTAAATTTTTAGTCCCAGACGAGCACAAGGCCGTCGAAATATTCGAGAGCAGGATTAGAGAGGCGCTTTTGGATAACCTGATGACGCTTGAGGTCTTCGGCTCAAAGGTGCGCGGGAATTTTGAACCGGAATCCGATATTGATATTTTCGTATTGGTTAGAACCTTTACGCCGGATATCATAACTGCCGTTGCCGCTATTTCATCGGATATAAGCATAGAGATGGGAGTTCTCATCTCGCCAGTAGTGCTAAGCAATAATGAGTATGAAAAAAATGCCAGATCAAACACATTCTTTTTTCAGGAAATAAAGAACTGCGGGGTTCTGCTTTATGGAAGCACATAAAGACGCGCTTGTTGTTCATCGTCTGCTTAGAGCGGAAGAACATTTGCAGGCATCAAGAGAATTATACGCAAAGGGATATTATTTAGATTCCGTAAGCCGTTCGTATTATTCGGTATTAAGCGCGGCCCGCGCTATTTTAGCGACGATAGGCATGGACAGCGCAAAGCATTCCGGCGTTATATCGATATTTGACAAGTTCTTTGTCAAGGAAGGCAAATTAAGCGTTGATGCAAGCCGCATCTTTCATGAGTTGAAGGATTATAGAGAAAAAGCGGATTATGCCGATTATCCGGAGATAACAAAGGAAATTGCGAATAACGAAATTTTAAGGGCAGAGAAATTCTTAAAAGAGGCTATGCAGTATGTTGAAAGTAATCAAGCATCCGGGGAGAGGTAGATGGGAGAGCTCAAGGATTGTATAGCTAAAATTTGCGATGAGATAAGGAAAGGCAATTATCCAAATGAAGCCTCGGTCTCGCAAGGGGTAGTGATGCCGATATTGCATTCGCTTGGCTGGCCCGTCTTTGATACGCAAACGGTATTTCCGGAATATAGCGTAGGAGGCAGGCGTGTTGATTATGCGCTCTGCCACAAGGGCAAGCCAGCGGTATTTATCGAGGTTAAGCAGGTTGGACACAGCGAAGGGGCGGATAGGCAACTCTTTGAATACGCCTTTCATGCAGGCGTACCAATGGCTGTCTTGACCGACGGACAGGAGTGGCATTTTTATCTGCCGGCGGAGCAAGGAGATTATGAAGAGCGCAGATTTTATAAATTAGACTTGCTTGAGCGTAAAATTGAAGAATCTGCCGAACGGCTTGATCGGTATCTTTCTTATAAGAATGTTTGTTCTCAACGCCATTTGGAATCGGCGAGAAGCGATTATAAGAATATCGCGCGGGATCGCGAGGTAAAGAAAGCAATACCCGAAGCATGGGCGAAGATACTCGATGAGAAGGATAGTCTCCTCATTGATTTAATTGCAGAAAAGGTCGAGAGTTTATGCGGCTACAGGCCGGGGCCAGATATGGTCGCTGATTTTATATCAGGTCTTATGAAAACACCTGTGCCGCCGAATCCATATCCTAAGCCCCTACCAGAACCCACGCCGCCAGTCAGGGATAAAACACAGATGCTGAAAGGAGACGGCAACATCGGCTTTGAGCTTAGGGGCAAAAAATTTGAGGCGCGTAATGCCAGAGATGTTTTTATTCAGGTGATGGAAAAATTGTCCGACGAAGGCCAGCATTTTTGCGAACGTTTTGCGTCAAGGCCAAAACACGGCACAAAACGTAGGTATATAGCTAAGGAAGCTCTGATTAATTCTTATTTTGTCATTGCGAGCCGCGCTTTCGCGGCGCGGCAATCTCTAAGTTGTTGATTTCCTTGAAGACGAGATTGCTTCGCGTTGCTCGCAATGACTGGTTGGCGAATTAATCAGAGCTTCCCTAAGAGTAAAGACGAGTTGTATCCTGAGAGGGATGGAAAGAAAAATTTGTCTGGAGAATCCAGACAGTTAAAGTCAGGCTATTGGATTGGGACGAATTACAGCAAAGAAAATATTGAGAGAATCCTGAAGTTGGCCTCTCAAGTCGCAGGGCTTCGTTATGGTGAGGATTTGATAGTTTATCTTGGCGATTAGGCAGGGGAAATTACCAAAGCCGCTCTACAAGGAGAGGCTTAAGGAGGCTCAATCATGGAATACAAATCCACAGGAGATATTCACGAGGCGATAAAGGGAGCGCTCATTGACAACAAGAACGCGGTTCAAGTGATTGATGAAGGGAAACTCCGATCATCCGTCATTGACAATCTCATCTACAATGCGGTCTTCAACCAAGACAAGGACATAGTCGCCGAATCCCGACGGCTGATTACCATTGCGGCGGCCTCGCTCGGCATCAGGAGCGCCTCGATACAAGGTCTCTACGACGCGATGGGGAGCGGCAAATGCTCAGGCTTTACCGTGCCGGCAATAAACATTCGCGGCCTCACTTACGATACCGCTTGCGCCATCTTCCGGTCCGCCATAAAAAACCGCGCCGGCGCGTTCATATTCGAGATAGCCAAGAGCGAGATAGACTACACGGCCCAGCGCCCCGCCGAGTATACGGCTTGCTGCATCGCCGCGGCCATAAAAGAGGGTTACAAAGGGCCGGTCTTCATACAAGGGGATCACTTTCAGGTCAACGCTAAAAAATTCGCTTCAGACCCGGCCGGCGAAGTTGCAAGCCTTAAAAAACTCATCAAAGAGGCCGTTGACGCCGCCTTCTATAACATTGACATAGACTCATCCACCGTGGTTGACCTGACAAAGGCCGACGTTAACGAACAGCAACGGCCGAACTATGAAACAACGGCAACGCTGACCGAATACATACGCGCCAACGAACCAGCCGGAGTTACCGTATCGATCGGCGGAGAGATAGGCGAGGTCGGCGGCAAAAATTCTACCGAGGAAGAACTCAGGGCGTTCATGGACGGATACGTCAAGGCGCTGGCGCAGGGCAAAAAAGGCATCAGCAAGATAAGCATCCAGACAGGAACGTCCCACGGCGGCGTACCAATGCCGGACGGCAGCGTGGCAAAGGTGAAGGTGGATTTTGACACCATTGAAAAACTGTCGAAGACGGCAAGGGAGTACGGACTTGCCGGGGCCGTCCAGCACGGCGCATCCACCCTGCCTGATGACGCATTCGACATGTTCCCAAAGCGTACCACGGCCGAGGTGCACCTTGCCACAGGCTTTCAGAACATGGTCTATGACAGCGCCTCCTTCCCGCAAGACCTGAAAAAAGAGATTTACGCCCATCTATCGATTAAGCACGCCGATGAAAGAAAGGCGGGCGACACGGACGAGCAGTTCATATACAAGACGAGAAAAAAGGGGTTCGGCCCGTTCAAGGAGCGCATCTGGAACATGGACGCAAAGCGCAAGGCCGCTATCGGCAAGGAGCTTGAGGAGAGGTTTGACCTGCTGTTCAAGAAACTCAACGCGCACGACACCGTGGAGTATGCGAAAAAATACGTTGGCTGAGTATTTCCTGTTCCATGCTATTATATCGCGGAGTTAAAATACGAAAAGGGGATTTCGTGACTTATGATTCAGGCGACGCAACTCAGGGTGGGCATGACCATACTCTACAACAACGAGCCGTACAGGGTGCTGGCCGTACAGCATATAACCCCGGGCAACTGGCGCGGCATGGTGCAGACCAAACTCAGGAACTTGAAGACCGGCGGAGCGGTTGAAAACAGGTTTCGCTCCGAGGACAAGCTCGACAGGGCGAGCCTTGAACAGCACGAGATGGAGTATCTCTACAGCGACGGGGCCGACTACCACTTCATGAACTCAGAGACCTACGAGCAGACCTCGCTGTCAGCCGAGGTGCTCGGGGACAACGTGCACTACCTCGTGCCTAACATAAGATTCATGGTGGAGTATTACAACGGGACGCCGGTCGGGGTCGAGCCGCCCAAGGTCGTCGAGTTGAAGGTCGTTGACACGACGCCGAACATGAGGGGCGCGACGGTTACGGCCACGCAAAAACCGGCCACCCTTGAAACCGGGTTGGTCGTCAACGTGCCGTCCTTTATCGACATCGGGGAGGTCATCCGCATAGACACGACCGAAGGCAAGTACCTTGAGCGCGCAAAGGCGTAAGTAGCGCCGCTCTAACCCGCACTTTCAAATATTAAAAAGGCATGGGCTTTACCTCCCCTGCCTTTTTTTATTCTCCGAACGCACATGGACATCCAAGCCAAACTAAAAGACCTGCCGCGATCCCCGGGCGTATATATGATGAAGGGGACGAACAACGAGATCATCTATATCGGCAAGGCAAAAGACCTCGCCGTCCGTATAGGCTCTTACTTCAAGGAGACGGGAGATGAAAGGTATGCCGCGCGTTTCCTGTCGTCAAAGACCGCTGACATCGAGTGCATAGTCACGGCCAACGAAAAAGAGGCGCTTCTCCTTGAAGACACGCTCATCAAGCGCCACAAGCCGAAGTACAACATAAGCCTGAAGGACTCGAAGACCTACGTCAGCATCAAGGTTACGGTTCATGAACGATTCCCGCGCATATTCATAACGCGGAAGATAACGCATGACGGCTCGCGATACTTCGGGCCGTATCCCTCGGCTCAGGCGGTGCGCGAGACCGTAAAATTCCTGAGAGGCATATTCCCGCTGTGCGTATGCTCTGACCACGCATGGAAAGCCATGACGAGGCCGTGCCTCGACTATCAGATGGGGCTGTGCCCCGCGCCCGCCGTCGGGCTTATCAACGAGGCCGACTATAGAAAGATCGTAGACAACGCCATTATGTTTCTTGAGGGTAAAAACCGCGCGCTTGTAAAGGGTCTTAGATCCGACATGAAGGCCGCGGCTCACCTGCTTGACTTCGAGCAGGCTGTAAAAATACGCGACAGGTTGAGCGCCATCGAGCATATGCTTGAGGGGCAAAGCGTGGTAACGCACCGTCCGGTTGACAGAGACGTCTTTGCCGTGGAGGGCCATGAGGCCATCCTTGCCGTACACGCGCTTTTCATCAGAGACGGCAGACTTACCGGCAACGCCGGATTCATATTTGAAAACAACGCTGCCCAGTGCCCGGAGGCGCTCAGTTCGTTCATCACGCAATTTTACAAGCATGAGCGGCACATCCCGGACGAGGTGATACTGCCCTTCATGCTTGACGACATGGAGACGATGGCCGAATGGCTCGGCGAACAAAAAGGCCGCAAGGTCTCTTTCCTCGCGCCGGAGCGCGGCGAAAGGACAAGGCTCCTTGCTCTGGCCAAGGAAAACGCGCTGGAGGGTCTCAGAAAAAAAGTTTCTTCCCTCTCTGCGTCTCAAGACGCATTGGCCGCGCTTCAAAAAAGGCTCAGGCTTACCAACAACCTGCGGCGCATAGAGGCTTACGACATATCGAACATAAGCGGGGCGCATACCGTGGGCGCAATGGCCGTATTCTTGGACGGACAGCCGCTCAAGGACGCATACAGGCTTTTCAAGATACGGGGCGTCGCCGGACAGGACGATTACGCGCACATAAGCGAGATGCTTACCAGAAGATTCAAGGCGCAAGACGCAAAGGAGCGGCCTCATCTCATACTTATAGACGGAGGGAAGGGACAGCTTAACGTCGCGCTTGCCGTTCTATCGGAACTCGGCGTAAATGGAATCGCCGTGGCGGCTATTGCAAAGGACAAAGAGGGCGTTGATTTGCGCCGGAAGGGCGAGCGGGTGTTCTTGCCGAACGTAAAAGACCCTGTTCTACTCAAGGAAGGCTCTGCCCCTGACCTGCTCCTAAGAAGAATACGCGACGAGGTGCACAGATTCGCCATATCCTACAACAGGCGTCTCAGGTCAAAGGCTATAGGCTCTATCCTCGACTCGGTTCCCGGCATCGGCGCAAGGAAGAGGAAGGCGCTCTTTGACAGGTTCGGCGATCTGGAGACCATAGTTGGCGCTAACGAGGAAGAACTTGCCACCGTAACAGGGATAACCAAGGCAATGGCCGTCGCGATAAAAAGCATCAAAAGGACTTCCTGAACGTCGGGCCGCGTGCTATATTAGGCTGACTCAACGGAGAATCGACCATCGATGAAAAAAGAGATAACTTACGTCATCGGACACAAAAACCCGGACACCGACTCCATCTGTTCCGCTATGGGCCTTGCGGAGCTTAAAAGCGCCGAAGGTCACGAGAGCGTCCTCGCCGCGCGCGCAGGGGACTTAAACCCCCAAACGTCCTTCATACTCGACTACCTCAAGCAGGCGCCGCCTATCTTCCTGCGAGACGTCTATCCAAAGGCAACGGACGTGATGACAAGAGGCGTACTGAGCGTATCGGAGGCCGCGCCGCTCCAAAAGGTAATGGAGCTGATGAAGATAAAAGGCATCCGCTTTGTGCCGGTGCTCGACAAGGCCGGAAGACCGTCCGGCACCCTGACCCTCATGGATATAGCGAAACGCCACATCGACATGACAGATGCCGACAACGTGAGCGAGGTCGATTCGGCCCTGCCGAATATCGTCGCCACGCTCAGGGCGGACGTGCTTTTGGATTTTCTTGGGGCGCTCCCCGTGCGCTTTTCCGTGTACGTCGGGGCAATGGGCGAGGTGTCGTTCCTCGACATGCTTGCAGGCAGAAAACCTGAGAGGCTGGCCATCATCGTGGGCGACAGGGCCGAGATACAAAAGGCGGCCATCGAAAAGGGCGTCAGGCTCCTGATAGTCAGCGGCGGGTTTTCCCTGAACAGCGGCCTTATGGAAACGGCAAGGCTGAACAAGGTGAGCGTCATAGTCTCTCCGCATGATTCCGCCACCACCGCTCTGCTCGTCAGGCTCTCCACGCCCGCCGGGCTGATATGCGCCAAAGCCTTTGAAAAAGCGTCGTCCGACGAGTTGGTGGAAGACCTCAAACACCGCTTTACCGGCACGGACGGCATCATCGTCCTCGACGACGCGGGCGTAATGCTCGGCGTGGTAACCAAGAGCAACATCCTCGAACCGCCGGGGATAAACCTCATACTCGTTGACCACAACGAGATGTCGCAGGCAATAGACGGCGCCGATAAGGTGAACATCCTCGGCGTAGTAGACCATCACAGGATAGGCAATTTTCATACCGTCAACCCCATTACCTTTATATGCGAGCCTGTCGGAAGCACATCTACCCTCGTTGCCGAACTTTATATGAGGAAGGGTATAGAGATAAGGCAAGAGACGGCCGGTCTCCTGCTGGCCGGCGTCATCTCCGACACCGTCATGCTGAAATCCCCGACGACGACCGACAGGGATAAGCGCGTGATCCAATGGCTTGAAAAAAACTCCATGCTCGACTTCAACGCCTTTGGAACCGAGATATTCAACTCCACGTCAAGCCTCAAAAAACGCGGCCCTTCCGGGGCGGTGAACGACGATTATAAAGTCTTCGAGGCCAAAGGCGCCCGCTTCGGGGTTGGACAGGTGGAGACCGTGGGCTTTGGCGAGTTCCGCGACGAAAAGGCGCGCCTTCTCGATGAACTCCTGAAGAACATGGACGCAAAAAAACTCCGACTCTCGTCCCTGCTCGTTACGGACATCGTGTATGGCACGTCGCTCCTGCTTGCCGTGGGCGAGAGGAAGGTCATGTCCAATCTCAACTACCCAAGGGTTGAAGACAACCTCTTTGAGTTGAAAGGCGTCATCTCCAGAAAAAAGCAGGTCGTGCCGCATCTTCTTGACGTGTTCGGCAGGTTGTACTAACGGGATGCGGCATCCAGCCGCTCACTTTATGTTGCCTCTAAAAATTAGGGAAGCTCTGATTAATTCGCCGACCCGTCATTCTCGCGCAGCGTAGAATCTCGTCTTCAAGGAAATCAACAACTTAGAGATTGCCGCGCCGCGAAAGCGCGGCTCGCAATGACAAAATAAGAATTAATCAGAGCTTCCTTA
>JACRCE010000023.1 GCA_016213015.1 Deltaproteobacteria bacterium
ACCACTTTAGATTACGAAAGCATGTTGCTTAACAAATTTCCTCGTGCAACAAAGTGGTGCTGGGCGCAGTTCTGAGCGACGAGACAACAAAGCAGATGCGCGGCTTGAGGCGGCCTGCTAATAATCATGCGGCGTTATCTCCAAGACAAAAACAGTAACAACATCGCGTTTTACCGTATATATTACCCTATATTGGATATTCAAACGCGACGAACGCTGTCCCTTGCGCGCTCCTTTTAATTTTTCGTCATGGAATCCGGGAAACTCTCGGAGTTTTTCCGGGCCATGCCTAAATACGATGTCTTTCCAAAGCTCATACTTTTTTATGACATCTAACGGCAGCTTACGGCAAATCTTCGCAATATCGCGGCGCTCTCTGATATGCCACATATTATTAAAAATAATAACTTATCATTATTGAGAAGTCAAGGGATTATCAAGAAATTGTCCGCAAAAAATATGGGGGGGCGCCCCGGTACCGCCTTCAAAACAACTTGTCATGCCGTCCGTTGTCATTGACATTGGCGGCGCGATACGGCCTTCCGACGTGCTCATAGGCTATGGCCGTGGCGACCCTGCCGCGAGGGGTTCTATTCAAGTAGCCCTCCTGAATAAGGTACGGTTCGTACAGGTCTTCTATCGCGTCCTTCTCCTCCTGCAGAGCCGACGCGATCGCCTCGACGCCAACAGGGCCGCCGCCGAACTTGTCTATGATTATAAGGAGGATGCGCCTGTCCATCTTGTCGAACCCCTTTGAATCTATCTCAAGCATGTCAAGGGAGGACGCGGCAACACTCTTTGTAATAATCCCCTCGGCCTTTACCTGCGCGAAGTCGCGGACGCGCCTCAGTAGCCTGTTTGCAACCCTCGGCGTGCCTCTTGAGCGCATGGCAAGCTCTTCGGCCCCGTCAGGGGTCATCTCTATGCCGAGTATGCGCGCCGAACGGGTTACGATCGTTTTCAGCTCGGCGGGCGTATACAGATCAAAGCGCAGTATCACGCCGAAGCGGTCGCGGAGCGGCGCGGTCAAAAGCCCCGCGCGGGTGGTTGCGCCGACGAGCGTGAACCTCGGTATGTCGAGCTTGATGGAGCGCGCCGAAGGCCCCTGGCCTATGAGGATGTCTATGTGATAGTCCTCCATCGCCGGGTACAGTATTTCCTCGACCGTGTTCGGAAGCCTGTGTATCTCGTCAATGAAAAAAACGTCCTTCTGTTCGAGGTTCGTCAGCATGGCGGCAAGGTCCCCGGCCTTTTCAATGACAGGCCCGGACGTGGTCTTTATCTGCCCGCCAAGCTCGTTGGCTATGATATGCGCCATCGTGGTCTTGCCGAGTCCGGGCGGGCCGTAGAAAAGGACGTGGTCGAGCGCCTCTCCCCTGCCCTTTGCCGCCTCCACGAAGACTTTGAGGTTTTCCTTCAACTTGTCCTGCCCCACGAAGTCATCAATGAGGCGCGGACGGAGCGACGTTTCGATTCTCTCATCCTCTTCAAGCCTCTCGCATTGTATGTCGCGCTCCACCATATAACGTTACCTTTTTGCAAGAAATTTGAGCGACTCCTTGAACAACTCCTCAAAGCCGCAGCCCGCTCCAGCGGCCATCCTTGCCTTTTTCACGGCCTCGTCGGAATATGGACTTTTATAGCCGAGGTTTGAAAGGGCGCTCATCACGTCGGTTGCAAGAGAGTCGGCATCCTGCATCTGAAACCGTGCCGAGGGATTAACCGCCATTGTCTTGACCTTGTCCCTGAGTTCCAATATCATCCGCTCCGCGCTCTTGACGCCTATGCCGGGTATCGCCGAAAGACGCGCCTTGTCGGAGGAGTTTATCGCCGAGACAAGCTCGCCAACCTCTATGCCGGAGAGTATGTTACGCGCAAGTTTGGGCCCGATGCCGGATACGCAAAGGAGGAGTTTGAAGGCCTCCTTTTCCTCGCTCGTCAGAAAGCCGTATAACTGGATGGCGTCTTCCCTCAAATGCGTATAGATGCAAAGAGAGGCGGCGCAGTTGACGTCCGGGAGTTTATAAAAGGTGGAAAGCGGTATGAAACATTCGTAGCCGACCCCTGCAACGTCTATCACCACCGACTCCGCGGTCTTTTGAATGAGACGTCCGTTTATGTACGCGATCATCGTTGCCCGGCGGCATGGCCGCGCATGGCCGCACATGGCCGCCACGTGTTCAGATGACAAACGGCCACGGCCAAAGCGTCGGCGGCGTCTTGAATGCGCGGCTCCGGCATGTTGAGTATTCTGGAGACCATCACCCTCACCTGTTCCTTTGTCGCGTTGCCGTACCCCACGGTTGCAAGCTTTACGCTTCGCGGCGAATACTCGTGCACGCCAAGAGAGGCAAGCGAGGAGGCAAGTAAAGCTACGCCTCTTGCGTGAGAGAGGGCAACCGCGCTTTTGACGTTCTTTGCATAAAAAACGGCCTCTATGGCCGCCGTCTCAGGCGCGTGAGCCGATATGACCTCGTTTATACCGGCAAATATGGCGCAAAGACGGCTCTCAAGCGGGAGGGCCGTGTCCGTTTCTATCGCGCCCGAGGCGATGCAGACGAGGCGCGCGCCCGTCTTTTCAACCACGCCGTAGCCGGTTATATGACTTCCCGGGTCTATGCCGATGACCTTCAAGTTTGCCTCTTATGGTTAGCGGTTATAGATTATCGGCAAGATAATCATCCATTACCGAACAGTCTTATTCACCACTCTCGGCGGCCAGTCGTAGTGCAAGGAAAGCCTCTTTAAGGGTCTGACTGACAGCCGAATCCGGTTCGTTAAGTACAAGAGCCTGATAGTAATTTAGATAGTCTACCCGCTCGCGATGGAATAGATGCAGGAAGTGCCTCAAGAATCCGATGCAGTCGAGAATAGCAATCTCGGTGCCGCCTGACTCTTCGTAGAATTTAGATGCGTACTCGGCAACGTCTTGATCAATCTTATCGGTGGTTATGAAAATGTAATTATGAATCCTGCCATGCGCTTTGGCTATCTTAGCAACGGCGGCATCGATGTCGTCATTAATTACCCGCTTCATCTTCATTTCGTAAGCCGTTACAATGGAATCATCGCCGATAATGCAAATTTCAACATCACCAACGGAACATGTTTGCAAGTCAGCGGCGTTATGTGAATGAAGCGGCATAACGCGCTCCCCCAAGCATTCGCCTACGGCTTTATAAGCTGAAGCTACAACCAGAACCGGCAAACGGCTGGCATTCTTGCAAGCAAAATGTTGGCCGATCAGGGCAACAATAGCCTCAGACGATAGCGGTAACGCCCCCTCCTCGGTATGTTTCAAGTCATTCAAAATCGAAGTCATGCGCGCAAGTTTTTCATCACGCAAATTCGACAGTATACGCACCGTTTCAACAAAAAGCAGGTCGGCGGCAATCCGGTTCTTAGCCACGTCAGCCAAAAGTTCCAGCGTCTTTTTGTAAAGGTCGCGCGGCTTGCCTACAAGTTTCTTGTCAGTCGTCAGCGCATGGTCGATATTACGAAACGTTGGGGTTAGAAAAGCGGTCGTTGGATTGCATGGTAAACGATGCTTGGTTATGAAACCGGTTAGATACTGCTCATCGTAGGTTCTCCCTGAAAAGCAGTCAGACGTTCCGATCTCTGTATAGGGCTTACGCGGATCAATTTTAGGGTTATCCAGTTTCCCCAAAAGGCACGACATAAGCAGACGCGCGCCTGCGCGGTTACTCATGCAGCGGCAAACATACTCGACACGCTCACGAATGACTGTATCATGAACGACAGTTTTGCGAATTGTCGCAGAGGCTCTTTTATAAATACCATGTAAAATCTGTTCGGGTTTTTTAGGCATTGTCATTCAAACAGGCTTTCTTGTTTTTTCGGGTTATAGTTCGTCCAAAGCGCTTCTTGGCGTATGCCTTTGGTGGAATGAATGGTCTTTTCATGTCCCAATGTCTTAGACCAACGAGGCGATGGAAAAAGCTTACCCATTAAGGGGTGGTCGTATCCTGACACGGCAACCTTGCCCCGGCATTGATTCACCGCCTCGGCAAATTCATGGTGTTGCCCCTCATCCATTTCAAAACCGTATGCCTTTGTATCGCCGCGCGTGACATGCAAATAAGGCGGGTCGCAATAGAAGAGTGTGTTTGGGCTGTCATAGAGCCGTATCACATCAACGGCTGGGCGATTCTCTATCTGCACACGGATGAGACGCTGTGCAATATCGTCCAGCGCATCAACCCCGCCAAGCCAACGTGAGACAACGCCGGACATTCCAGCACGGCTTGTGTCCTTACAATTTGCCCAGCGGCCAAGAGATGCCGTTTGAGCAAGCCCCGTGCGCGTCTGTCGCGCACGGATGTAAAAACGCCTTGCGTGCTCGACTTCGCTAATTCCCTGAGTAGCGGCATAAATCGCGCGATAATATTCCTCGCGAGAAAACGGCGTCAATGCAACTACACGAATAAGTTCTTCGTACCTATCGCGCAAAACACGGAAGAAATTCACCACGTCGCCGTCTATGTCATTGTAAGTCTCAACCGGCGCTGGTTTACGATTGAGCAACACAGCCCCTGAACCGGAGAACGGTTCGCAATAGTGATGGCACTTCGGCAACAACGGAAGCAACCAATCTAAGTGCGAAAACTTGCCGCCATACCAACCAAAGACTATGCGCCTTTTTCCACGATGTCGAAGATAAACAACAGTGGATTCTTTTTCTTCGATTTCATCTAAATATATCGGAGAGAGATTTCGTTTCATGTCTTTACCGATAGCCGGCAATCCTTCAGTCCATCTCCCGCAGTTCATCCTCGGGGATATCGAAGTTAGCGTAGACCTCCTGAATATCGTCAAGGTCTTCAAGCTCTTCAAGAAGGGTCAATACCTGTCTGGCCGTCTTTCCCCCGACCTTTACGGTGTTTTTCGGTATCATCGAAATCGAGGATGACGAATATTTGAGCTTTGATGAATCAAAAACGGATTTGACGTGTGCGAAGTCGTGCGGATCGGTGTAGACCTCAAAGACGTTATCGCCGCTATTGGCAATAACGTCCTGAGCGCCCGCCTCGAGCGCGGCCTCCATGAGTCTTTCTTCAACGATTGAACCCATAGAAAAGGTGAATACGCCCTTTTTCTCGAACATGTAGGCGACCGAGCCGCTTGAGGCAAGAGAGCCGCCAACCCTCGTAAAGGCATGACGCACCTCGGAGGCGGTCCTGTTTTTGTTGTCGGTCATAAAGGCCGCAAGCACTGCAACGCCGCCGGGCGCATAACCTTCGTACATGCCCTCCTCGTAGTTTACGCCCGCCAGCTCTCCAGCGCCCTTTTTTATGGCCCTTTCTATGTTGTCGGCGGGCAGGTTCTCTGCCTTGGCATTGTCAACAGCGGCGCGAAGCCGCGGGTTGCCGGATATGTCCGGCCCGCCGGTCTTTGCGGCTACCATTATTTCCCTGACGAGCTTTGTAAAGACCTTGCCCTTCTTGGCGTCTGTTTTGGCCTTTTTATGCTTGATATTAGCCCACTTGGAATGTCCCGACATTGAAAACCCCCGACCCCTGAGATTAAGATTTAAGGAAGCTCTGATTAATTCGCCGACCCGTCATTCTCGCGTAGCGTAGAATCTCGTCTTCAAGGAAATCAACAACTTAGAGATTGCCGCGCCCAGCACCACTTTGTTGCACGAAGGAATTTGCCAAGGAACACGCTTTCATAATCCAAAGTGGTGCTGGGCTCGCAATGACAAAATAAGAATAAATCAGAGGTTACTTAGTTGGATACGGGTTTCATGCCTTCGTCTCCGACGGCTGCTTAAAGAGCGGCAGAGTGTCTTTTCGCGGAGAGACGTCCTCTACTGACGGCACAGCGGCGTCCAACGCCTCCTCCCGCGCTCCGAGGTACATGTACCTTTCAAATATCCTCTGATACCCGGTCCATCTGTTCTCGGCCTCATGTGCATCGCGCTTGAGGGACTCTATGGCATTGACCTTTGCGTCAAGGTCGTCGAGATAATAGAGTATCAACGCCTCCGTCGTCTTAGGGCGCTTGGGCGAGCCGAATTCAAGATGCCCGTGGTGGCTGAGTATCATGTGCTTTATGAGCACGAGGAGCGCTGGGTCGAACTTCTCGATGCCCTTCACCTTGTCGTCGATGAGCGCTATGCCGAGCGTGATGTGCCCAAGCAGCCTGCCCTCGTCGGTATAATCGAACGATTTGGAGTAGGTCAACTCGTATATCTTGCCGATGTCATGGAGGATCGCCCCACAGATGAGCAGATCAACGTCAACGCCCTTGCCGTAGTGCGAACCTACCTTGCTTGCAAGACCGCAGATGGACAGGACGTGCTCCAGAAGGCCCCCGAGGTACGGATGGTGCATGACCTTTGCGGCCGGGGCGGTCTGAAAACGCGCGCGCACGTCCGCGTCCGTGAATATCGCCTCAAGGAGGGCGCGTATCTGAGGGTTTCCGACGCCCGCGATAACGGCGTCGAGGTCGGCCATCATCTCCTCCGGCGCCCTTGTTGATGCGGGTAAAAACTCCCTGACCGAATAAGAGCCTTCCGGCGCGGCGCTTATGGAGTTTACGTTAAGCTGGATGCCGCCCTGATAGGCCACGGCATAGCCCTTTATCGACACCACGTCGTCCTTTTGAAAGAGCGCGGCAAGCGCATCGGCGTTGTCCCATATCCGCGCCTCTACCGAGCCGGTCGAGTCCATGAGTCTCAAGTTCACGTAAGCCTTGCCGGTCTTGCTAAGACCCATGTCCTTACGCGCAACGAGGTACAACCCGGCCACCTGATCCCGTTCCTTGATCTCCTTTATCATTGTCCTCTTCATCATCCCCTCGCCGCGTTGTCTACCAGGCCGCTGAAAAAGGCGCATCTGCTTTGTTGTCTCGTCGCTCAGAACTGCGCCCAGCACCACTTTGTTGCACGAGGAAATTTGTTAAGCAACATGCTTTCGTAATCTAAAGTGGCGCTGGGCTCGTTCTTCACTCCTCACCGCCTCGCATCTGCACCTTTTTGAGCGGCCTTCAGCATTTTTGGGTTTTTCAGCAACCTGCTAAAAACCATTGTATATAACGTTCAATCCCCTCTTCAATCCTCACCTTCGGCGCGAAACCGAGGAGCTTCTTCGCCTTTGTAACGTCGGCAAAGGTTATCGGCACGTCCCCGGGCACAGCCTCCTTGTATCTTACGTCGGCCTTCCTGCCGAGGCATCGTTCGATTATCTTAATGACCTCTCTCAGTTCGACCGTATTGGCGCCGCCGAGGTTGACTATCTCAAAACGAGACGGCATATTAATGGCGTTGACAAGGCCGCTTACGATGTCCGAGACGTAGGTGAAATCCCTTTGCGCGCTCCCGTCGCCGTAGACCTCTATCGGTCTTCCTTCATGGATGAGGCGCGTAAACTTGGCGATGGCCATATCCGGCCTGCCGCGCTCTCCGTAGACGGTAAAGAATCTGAGGCACTTAACCGGAAGCGAATAAAGGTGCGAATAGGAGAAACAGTACAACTCCCCTGCCCTCTTGGTCGCGGCATAAGGAGATATGGTGGAGGTGATGGGGTCGTCCTCTGAAAAAGGGACCTTGCTGTTTATCCCGTAGACCGAGGAAGATGACGCGAAGACGAAGTTTTTAAGCCTCCGAGCCTTCACGGCCTCGAGGAGATTGAGCGTACCAGCGCAGTTGACCGACTCGTAAAGGAGCGGATCGTCGATCGACGGCCTGACCCCCGCCCTCGCGGCAAGGTGGCACACGACATCCGGGGACTCCTTTTTTACAACCCGGTCAAGCGCGGCCTTGTCGCGTATGTCCATCTCATGAAGAGTGAAATTCGGGTTGTCGAGATGCGGCCTTACGTTCTCCCTCTTTATCCTCGGATCGTAAAAGTCGTTGAACTCGTCTATTACCGCCACCCTCTCGCCGGAGGCAAGGAGCGTTGAAACGAGATGAGAGCCGATAAACCCGGCGCCGCCGGTTACGAGTATCTTCATGTTATGCCGTGCCTCATGCCGTGTTTTCAACCGACCGCTAAATCTACCACAGATACATCCTTGAATCAATCGTAGATGCGCATGATTTTTTTTGAATAAACATCTCCGCGGGCTAAAGCCCTCGGGGCTTGGCCGTTTTGCTGGAAATGATCGAGAGACGCCTGACAGGCATTGGCTTTACAACGGATGAACGCTTATTGAAATAGGCCACGCATAGGTGCCGGGACGAACGTCGCTGGAAAGCACGAATCTATAGCTCAACTCCCTTGTCTCCGGTCTTGTGCCGGTATACTGCTGGGCCGCCCACCCGTTGTCCATGCTTATCTGTACCTCGTTTTGCAGCCCGGTAACGATGACCTCCCTGAACGGACCGTTCAAACCGTTGAACGATACGACGTAACCGGAACGAGAGTTGTTCTTTACTTCAAGGAGCGTGGCGGCCTTGACCTCGACCCAGCCGCGCTTGGCGTCCGCGTTCGTTATCAAAATCTCTTGATTCTGATGGAGCAGTTTTAGCTCTGCCCTTGCCTTTATTACGGCTGAGACGAATACCTTTGCGCCGCGCATCCGCGCGTCGGCTTGTGCCGCATAGCCGGGCGCGGCAATGCCTGCGGAGGAAAGGGCAAGAGAGGCCGTGAGAGCGGCAATGACCAGCTTGCGCTGAATCTTGAGGGCGTGTTCGACATGATGCGGCTTGACATACCCGGCCTCGACGAGCACCTCGCCGATGCGCTTGCCGGTTCCTGATTGAGCCTCAAGGGATTCATCAAGCTGCGCTCTTGTAATATAGCCCGCGGCAACGAGTATCTCCCCGAGCCTCAGCTTGGTAACGGTATCCGCATCGGCCTGATACCTCTGAAAGGCAAGCGCGGCGTTTATCTCATCCTCGGTAAACAGGCCGCGCCTTACGAGGATGCCGCCTATCTTCTCCCGCGTTTTTTCCTGCTCGGCCAATGCGCTCTCAACGTCGGCGCGGGTTATACGTCCGGTCTGAATAAGTATCTCGCCGAGCCGCTCAGGCTCGCCCGCCGCCGTCTTGAGCGCGCCTTCAAGCTGGGCAAGGTCGTTTTGTATGGCAAGAACCGCGTTCAGTACTGTCCGGTCTATGGCCCCGTTGTTTACGAGTATCTCTCCGAGCTGAACGCCGCTGTGAGCCTGCTCGACGAGCGCCTTGTTAAGGTCGTCCTGTGTGATAAAACCGGCGTCAAGCAATATCCGGCCGATAGGACGCTTGGTGAGCATCTTCAGATGATCTATCGCATAGTTGCCTTGATGTCTCATAACCTTCCCTATCCATTATACCGCCAAACGAGCATAGTCGCAACTCAAGGCAAAATCGTTATAACCACGGTATCCGAGTAAAGACCTGCCGACAGGTCCTGATAATCAATGCCCTTCACCGTGCCGATTACGGTTAGATTATATAACACGTTCTTATTTGCAAAGCCGCCCGTCGGATTAAGGGCAAGTGTATACGGCAGATACTCGACCGGCGCCACGGCCCCGTTCATCATCCTGTTGAAGCCCGGGCCGGTTTCGTACATCCCTGAGTCATGGGTTATCGTATAGGCGGCAGGATAGTCCGCTGGCGGGCCGCCCTTGCAGACAAAGGTCATGATAGCGCTGACGTTGACGTCAACCGGGTTGGCCTGATTAAGCGTGCCGAAGCTCAACGCCGTCGGGCCTGCTCCTACGCTGAACTTGCACGCGACCGCAAAGGCGTTGGACGCGCTCAGAAGGAAGACAACGGAGAGGATTAAACATAGCGGACTTTTTTTCATTCGGCTATTACCCGCGTTGACGTCAAACGGAAGACATACCCATACCCAACGATATTTTACCATAAGTTGAAAAAGGGACAACCTTCTTTATGAAAGCTATCCCTTTTCAAACGCAACCCGATATTCTTGAGCGGACTTCCCGTTATGGCGTGAGCGTGAACGTAACGATGTCGGCGTACGCGCCTGCTGGCGCGTTGACGTAGACCGCGTTTGTTATCGTGCCGGTCAGCGCCGACGTAATGGTGCTCGTCTTGCCGAGACCTGAACCTGACGAATTCGTATAGGCAATCGTATAAGCCATGGTATCCGCGCCGCTTACGAGCGTGCCGGAAAATGAGCCGTCCGCGACCGCCGGGTTGGTTTCATCGCCAAGGACATAGGCCGCGTTCTTGGTGCACCAGAAGACAAGGTTGCCGGTGGCAACCGCGTCCGTTGCCAGCGTCTGATCAAGCGCGCCGAATGCGAGCGCCGGGGTCGCGCTGAATTGACATGTGCCGGCTATCGAGGCGCTGACGTTGACGTTGGTGGTTGCCGCCATGGCGCTTGCGGAGCCGAATAACAAAATGGCTGCGGCCATTGCAAGAAGTTTCTTCATCCCTTTTTTCTTTTTCATAGTACCCTCCTCTTTTTTGTGATGGCGTTCCGGTTGTTTATGTTGCGCGCCCTTGCTTGACACATAAGATAGTTATCGGCTGGATTGAATGGAACTTGAATAAAAAAAGCCTGTATCAGGACTCCCTGACTCAGGCTGTCATCGCCGGATAGGCGCCGTCGTCAGCGCGCAGAGCTTCAAATTACTTAGTTTAGACTACTATATCATGCTTTATATTATTGTCAAGCATTTTGTTGATTGACATAGTGCGCGGCCACGGGCTGGACACAGGCATGGACACGCCTGAACACAGGCCGGCCATCGATCAAACCAAACAAAAGACTTTCAACTTGCGGCCGCCTCGCATTCCTGTCAGGGAAACTCTGATTAATTCTTATTTTGTCATTGCGAATTGCCCTCCTTACCAAGGAGGGGGGACAGGGGGAGGTCGGAAAAGGTACGACGACCCCTCCATGCCTCCCCTTGAAAAAAGGGGAGGAGCTTGAAGACGAGATTCTGCAACATTTAAGGCTTGAGCTTCTTACGGCGATGCGCTATGATACAGTAGTGATGATATTTACATCCGGTTCAAGGGCCTCGGCATGAAGACACGATTGATACTTGCTTTCAGCAACATGATCTTCTCGGAAGGCATAGAGGCGCTTGTGCGCGGCGACAAGGACATCTCCATCATCCGCACCCTCAAATCAGGACAAGAATATCCTGTATCCACGCTTGAATCCTCGAAGCCCGATGTGATACTTACCGATCTGCAGACCTTGTACAACTCCTTCCCCGACCTTGACAAGTCCGCATGGAGACCGCGCTTCCTGCTCGTTGACACATGTTGCGGCATGGAAAACCTCGTCTCGGCCCTGCTCAAGAAGAACGTAAGCGGCGTGCTTATGCCCGACGCGGACGTTCAAATGCTCAGAAAGGCGGTAAAGGCCGTGGCGCGAGAAGAGGTCTGGGTGGACAAACAGACGATCAAGAACCTGCTCTTCGGAGTCAACGCCGTCAACAGGAGCAAGACTGCGGCCCTTGCGGACAGGGAAAAAGAGATAGTCGCCCTCATAGGCGAGGGTTTGAGAAACAAGGAGATCGCCCAGAGGCTGCACATAAGCGAACCGACGGTCAAGACGCACCTGAACAGAATCTTCCAAAAACTGAATCTCAAGGCGCGCACCGAGCTTATGAGCTATGCCCTGAAGAACGCCGCGCCGAATAGGCTGTAGACTGTAGACTGTTAGGTAGACCTCTTTTAATCCTAACATCCTACAGCCTAAAGGATTACAACCATCCGGCTGATTTGGTTGTAATCCTTTTTTTATCTTTTTCATACCATAAGTAGTATTGCAATCAAGGACGAATTAAGGTAAATTGTGCCACGTTGAACGGAACGACGAGTTACCTGAGGAAAACGGCCTTGTGGAGATAAGAATCTGTCCGAAATGCGGCAAGGTGTTTTACGCGCTCATCAATGCCGAATGCCTGATCTGCCACCACTGCAACCATCTGCTGTATGACCAGCGCGCGGCTGAAAGGATACCGGTGTCCGTTGACTTTATCTTTCATCGGAAAAGCGCGCAGGTATCCGCAACACTTGAAGACTACTCGGCAACCGGCGTGAGGATTGCCTACTCCGGCAAGGCCCTTGAGATAGACGCCGTTATCGGGCTGGACATAGTGGACATCGAGCAACTGGCCATAGACATGACTGCAAAGACGGTCTGGACGAAGCGCCTTGCAATCGACACAAAGACGAAAAACGCGGCCTTTGAGAGCGGCTTGAGGCTTATAAAAGAATGCTGATAAAGGAGACGCCGGTGGCTATCGCTTCAGGACATGTCAACATGTATGCGTTGCTCGGTCGCGCGCGTGTGCCCGCGCTTTGTTTATTTCTCGCAACGGCCTTCACAGGCGCGGCTTATGGTCTGGATAAGGCGCAGGCAAAACCAGAGCTTCAGCCCAAGCAGGAATTAAAGTCTTCTCAAGCCGCTGACGTTAAGGCAAAGGAAGGCGCAAAAACAGGGCAAACGAAACCGGAGCCGAAGACCGCGCCCGCGGCTGATGACAAGGCAAAGGACGCGCCGGGCCGGAGCGAATCGAGGACAGTTGCGCCGGACTACGTAATAGGCTCGGAAGACGTGCTTGAGATAGCGGTCTGGAAGAACGCGGAACTTACAAAGGTCGTAAACGTGAGACCGGACGGAAGGATATCTCTCCCGCTGATCGGGGACGTGGCCGCCGCCGGGCTTACCCCTGTCGAGCTGCATGACGCGATCGTCGCAAGGCTCAAGGAGTATCAGGACACGGCGATAGTATCGGTCATCGTGAACTCCGTGAACTCATACAGGATATTCATGCTCGGAGAGGTCAAGACCCCGGGCGCGCATCAATTGAAGACGAAAACAACCGTGATACAGGCCATAGCCATTGCCGGAGGCTTCACCCAATACGCCTCCCGGAACAAGATGGTCATAATAAGGAAATCGCCGGACGGCAAAGGCGTCAGGATTCCGGTGCCGTTCGACGACATAGTGCAATCGGACGAGTCCACCAACAAAAACTTATACCTGTTGCCGGGAGACACGATATTTGTTCCTTGATTATCTTCATCCATCCGCCGGAAAAACGGCAGTCGGCCTGCTGGCGCTCGTTGCGCTCTTGCCGGCATGGCGCGTTGCCGAGTGCGGCGAACTCAAGGCAACGCCTTCGATATCGATTGACGAACGATACGACACCAACCCGTACGGAAGGTCAAGAACCGAGGCGGTCGACCCGGACTTCGTAACCAAGCTTGCGCCCTCGCTCAGCGCCGCTTATGACGCAAGGGACGCCAAGATCAACGCCGCGTACAGACTCAACGCCGCGTTTTACAGCCAAAGGTCTCCTTACAGCAGCATCGGGCACAACTTAAACCTCGGTCTGAACACGGAGATTTCAAACAAGACTACTATGAGCCTGAATAACGTATATAACCACGCCAAGACGTCCGTGTACGACGCCGACGAGATACACACCGGTTTCGATACGGTCTCGACCGACGCGCTCACGGCCTCGGCTGAACACAAGATAGACGCCCGCTTAACCGCCACAATCGCGCTTTCGGAAAACTTTTACGTATACAAGGCCTCCGACAAAATAGACTCTAGGAGGGACGGCGCCGCCTTCGGCGGACGATACGACGCGGGCAATGACAGACTGCTTAGCGCGTCCTACGGATACGGCAATACCGTATTTGAAACGCCGGGGGGCGCCAATACCACCGAGACGCACACAATACGCGCCGGTCTTGCCGACAACTCGAGCCGGACCATGAACTTCAACCTCGGCGCCGGCGCGGTCTACAACCCGGATAGAGAGTCCGGAAGATACGACTGGAACGGCGACGCCGGCGTTGCCGGAACGTTTGAAAGGTCGAGCGCGACATTGTCGTATAAGCGCGGCATAGCGCACGGCGCGGGACTGGTCTCTGAACAGACCACGAGCGAGACCGTATCGGCCGGATGGAAAACGGAGATGAGCAACGACCTGGGGCTGGATATCACAGGTTCGACGAACAGGAATCGCTCCAAACCCGAACACACGATAGACGCCAAATCTTATAACGCCGGGGCATCGGTGCGCTGGAAGGCGTACTCGTGGCTCAACGCGGCCATCGGCTATTCGCGCATGAGGCAATGGGGCGACGGAGCGGTCGAGACAAGGGACGTCGAACAGGACGCGGTTTTCATCACGCTTACCGCAACTGGAGCCGAATGGAGGGGTTCGCTATAATGACTCAGGCCGGGAAAAACATCTTCGATTATCTTGAGATAGTAAAAAGGCGCAAATGGCTCATCGCCGTTCCTCTCCTCGCCGGCGCGGGCGCGGGCGCGGTCATAGGCTACGCAATGCCCGCCTACTACCGTTCCACGACGCTCATAATGGTGGACGAGCAACAGGTGCCGCAGAGCTACGTTACCCCGACGGACACCACGCCGATTGAAAAGAGGCTCAGCGCCATAAACCAGCAGATAATGAGCAGGACACAGCTTGAAAAGATAGTGGACGACTTCAAGCTGTACGAAACCGGACAGGCTGCGCAACCGGCCGGCCTCAAAGCGCGCTTGAAGGCAACGTTGGGCATGACCGCGAGCAAACCTCTTACCAAGGAGGACGCCGTGGAGATGCTGCGCTCCGACATCGGCATAAACGTGGTTGACGTCGGGGGCGGCAAGAAACTCGGCAACGCCTTCAAGATCAGCTACTCCGGGAGCGATCCGTACCTGACCATGCAGGTTACGAACACCATCGCCTCGCTGTTCATAGACGAAAATCTCAAACAGCGCGAAAGATACGCGGAAGGCACCTCGGACTTTCTCGCCAACGAGCTTGACAAGGCAAAGCACGAGCTTGAGCAACAGGAACAGACGCTAAGGAGATTCAAGGAGTCCCGCATGGGGAGCCTCCCTGAGCAACTCGACGCCAATCTCAGGACGCTCGACAGGCTCCAGACCGAACTTCAATCCGTTACCGGTTCATTGAAGACCACTTACGTGAGCGAATTGGACAGGCTCAAATCCGAGCTGGCGGCGCTGACCGCGACATACAAGGAAAACTACCCGGACGTGGTAACGCTGAAAAACCGCATCAAGGAGCTTGAGGAGCAGATGACCTCGAACGTCGCCGCTCAACCCGACGCAACGGGCAAGCCCGTTACAGATGCGCCGGCCGACATAATGTCGCTCAAGACGCGGGAGGCGAAACTGCGGCAACAGATAAAGGCTTACGAGGCGCGCGTCGAGACCGCGCCGGCCAACGAGCAGAGGCTTGCCGACATAAAGCGCGACTACAGCATATCTCTCCAGAACTATCAGTCGCTCCTTGAAAAAAAACTCGGCGCCAGACTTGCCGAAAATCTGGAAAAAAGACAGAAGGGCGAAAAGTTCAGGGTCATAGACCCGGCCAACCTGCCGCAAAGGCCGTATAAGCCGGATAGAGTGAGCATCACGTTCACGGGACTGGCCGCGGGCGGTGTAGTTGGAGCCGGTTTGGCGCTTTTGTTTGAGTTCCTCAACCCGGCCTTCAGAAAACCGGAGGAGCTTGCCGGCCTTTTCGACAAGGAAGTGCTGGCCGTCATACCGCACTTTACCGGCTGGGCCGGCGAGCCGGCTGGAAAAAAATCCGGTCTTTTCAGAACCGTAAAGGACAGACAAGCGTCATGAGCTTTTTTAACCGCGTATTTTACAGGCAGGATACCGCTATCGACGCGGATCAACGCGAACGACCATCCGGCGCGGGCGGCCTTGTCATGGCCGGCAGAGTCTTCAGACCGAGCATCTGGGCCGTAGGCGGCGGCAAGGGCGGCGTGGGGAAAAGCCTTGTCGCGGCCAATCTCGCCATCATGCTTACGCGGACGGGCAGGCGCGTGCTCCTCGTGGACGCGGACCTCGGCGCCTCGAACCTGCATACCTTCCTTGGAATCGAAGGCGCGTCAAAGACGCTTACGGACCTCCTTGCGGGGAAAGCGGCCGACCTCAAGAGCGTGGCCAACAGGACGCTCGTGCCCAATCTCGATCTCGTAAGCGGCGCGCAGGACTCTCTCGACGCCGCGGAATACGCGGCTGGCCGGCTTTGCGCGGCGCTCAGGGGCAGCTCCGGCTATGACGTGGCGCTCCTCGACATGGGGCCTGGAACTTCGCCGAGCATCCTCGACCTCTTTTTGACGGCGGACAACGGGATACTGCTTACGACGCCGGAGCCTACCTCCGTGGAAAACACCTACAGGTTCTTGAAATCCCTGTTCCTCAGAAGGATGAAAAATATCCTGAACGGACAGGAAGCCGGGCCGTCGAGAGCGTTGCTCGAAAAGGCGCTTCAGGGCAGGTCTCTCGGCGAGGTCAAGACCATCTCAGACATACTGGCGAAGATGAAGACGCCGGGCTCGGACCGCCAAAACTTCCTAGGAGACGCGCAGTTGTCCATAATAGTCAACCAGACGCGCTCCATCGAGGACAAACGCATCGGCCCGTCCATGATGAAGGCCGGAAGCGATTACTTCGGCGTCGAGATAAATCATCTCGGGGACATCCTGTTTGAAGACAGCGTACCGGAGTCCGTTCGCAAAAGGAGGCCGTTGGCGCTGCACTACGGCTCCTCCGGCGCCGCAATGGCCATGGAAGTATGCCTCAAGAATCTTTTGAGCCGCGACGGACGCTCAAGGCGCGGACGCGCCTGACGATAAGGATGAACGACGCAATGATAAAAAACTACTACGCCCTGCTCAACGTCGAGCAAGGGGCAAGCATAAACGATATAGAACGCGCATACAAACAGATCGCGGGGCGGCTTGAGGGGGAGGAGGCCGGCCTCTACTCGCTTTATACGAGGGACGAGAAGCAAACTCTCCTCGCCGATCTGGCCGAGGCGCACCGGACCCTTTCCGACGGCGAAAGGAAAAAGGCTTATGACGCGGCGCTGGCCTCGGCCTCTGCCGTCTCCGGCGTCGAGGAGCTTCATGGAGGCATGGAGGTCAAACCCTTCCTGCCGGAAGAGTCGAGCGCGCCCGGCCACGACACGTTCGGATTCCGCCGCCCCCTTGCCGTGCTTGGCAGCACGGACCCGATGGTGGCGGAACAGTACAGGATACTCTACACCAAGATCGACAAGATTGCCCTGAGGGACTCGGCCAAGGTGTTCGCTATAACGAGCGCGGTAAAGGGCGAGGGTAAATCGCAGACGGCCCTTAACCTGTCCTATCTCATCGCCAAGGAGCTTAAGAAAAAAACGATCCTCGTGGAATGCGACATGCGAAAGCCTTCCACCGTAATCAAGTTCATGGACTCGGCGGTAAGATACGGCCTGTCGGACGTTCTCAAGGACGGACTCGACCCAATGAGCGTTGCGATGAAACTCCGCGACGCGAACCTGTATGTGCTCCCGGCCGGGGTTCACGACGACGCCACGACGGGCATACTCGGCTCCACTGCCATGAAAAGGCTCATCAATACCCTCAAGACGGAGTTCGACTATGTAATAGTGGACTCCCCGCCAGTGCTGCCTCTGGTGGACATGAACATCATCTCCGGTTTTGTGGACGCGCTGCTGGTGGTCGTAAGGGCCGGAAAGACCCCCAAGGACATCGTCATAAAGGCCGTCCATTCCCTGCCCGCGGAAAAGATAGCCGGCATTATCTTCAACGGCGCGGAGACCAAGCTCGGCAAGTATTATTACTGATAGGCCGATAGGCCGATAGGCTGTTAGACGGCAGGCTGTTATGACTACAGTCTATCATGCCGACGGCCTATCGGCCTAAAAAGGCGAGATCGATGTCGAACCAGTCGGGAAAAAAACAGACCCATACGGTCATGATTGTATGGACGTCCGAAGCGCTGGTCATCTTCCTCGCGGCGCTTCTGGCCGCATACCTGCGCTTTTACTTCACCAAGATCAGCATCGTGGTCTACGACCCGTTCCTTGTCAAGACGCTCGTGCTGACAATCATCTATATCATCGTCCTGCACGCCATGCGCCTGTATATGCCGGACATGTACCGGCCCGACCGCACAATGCTCATTCGTCTTGTGCAGGCCACCGCGATATCCACCATCGCGCTGCTCATCGTGTTCTACGTCGTGCCGTCGCTTAAGGCATGGCGCGGCATTTTGCTGTTTCATACCATACTGCTGCCATGCGCCATCCTGCTGTGGAGGCTTGTCGTAACCCGCGTATTCAAGATTGAGCTGCCTAGGAAAAACGTTCTCATAATAGGCTCAGGGAGGCTCGCCAAAAAAATCGGCGAGGAGATATGCGGAGACTCATCCCTCGGCCTGCGTCTTGCCGGCTTCATAGACGACAACCCTGACAAGCTCGGACTGTCGCTCGTAAATCCCGGCGTCATAGGCGGATACGGCGATATAAACAGGCTCTCCAACGCCGAACACATAGACACCATCATAGTGGCCCTTCCCGACAAGCGCGCAAAACTGCCCATGAGCGCCCTTCTCGACTGCAAGCTGCAAGGCATCCACGTGGAAGAAGGCGAGACCTTCAATGAGCGCGTTACGGGCAAGATACCTCTGGATCATCTCAAGCCGAGCTGGATGGTCTTTTCGGACGGCTTCAAGTCGTTGAGGTCAAGGAAGATATTGAAGCGCGTGCTCGATCTTTTCATGGCCTTCCTGATGCTGACGGCCGCGTTGCCGCTCATGGTCGTTACGGCCATAATTATAAAACTCACGTCGAAAGGGCCGATCATATTCAAGCAGGTGCGGGTCGGCGAGAACGGAGGGAACTTCGACATATACAAGTTCCGTTCCATGCGCCAAGACGCCGAGGCCGGAACGGGCCCGGTCTGGGCCGGCGCAAGCGACGCGAGGACAACGCTCATCGGCCGCCTCATACGGCTCACCCGCATAGACGAACTGCCTCAGATAGTCAACGTCATAAAGGGCGACATGAGCTTTGTCGGCCCAAGACCGGAGAGACCGTTCTTCGTATTGAAGCTTCGGGAGGTCATCCCGTACTACGAGATGCGCACCGTCGTAAAGCCGGGCATCACCGGCTGGGCGCAGATAAAATATCCCTACGGCGCCAACGTACAGGACGCGCTGGAAAAACTCCAGTACGACATATACTACATAAAGAACATGTCCCCTCTCCTCGACTTCATGATATTCGTCATGACGGTAAGGGTCGTGCTGACCGGAAAAGGGGCGCGCTGAGGCGCGGTGGGATGCTCAACTGGTACCTGCTTTACACCAAGCCCAAGCACGAAGACGCGGTATCGATACTGCTCGCGGGCGCGGGCTTCAAGGTCTTGAATCCCAAACTCCGTGAGAGAAGATACGTCAGAAGGAAGCTCATGGACGTCGTGGCGCCCCTGTTCCCGTGTTATCTGTTCGTCAGATTCGACGACCCTCTGGATAATCCCAGCGACTATCGCCTCATAAGATACACCAGAGGCGTCAAAAAGGTGGTGGGCGTGGAAGGCATCCCGACCGCGGCGCCGGACGCGATGATACGGGAGATAGAGGAACGGATGTCGGGCGGACTAATTACGATAAGTCAACATGCCTTCAACGAGGGAGACGCCGTGCATATAAAGGGCGGACACCTTGAAGGCCTTAGCGCGGTCTTTGAAAGGCCGCTCAAAGGAACGGAGCGGGTCAGCATACTCCTCAAGACCCTGAACGCGCGCGTGGTCGTTGATATGGCCTTGCTTGAAAAAGATTAGAGGCCGCGTAGTGATTTGACGAAGGAAAGATGGTAAGGCAGTACGAAGGACGCCGCCCTTGTGCAAGGGCGTGGATTGAAACAACGAAGCAAGACGCAAGTGTTCAACTCTCCAAATAGCCGTAAAACAACGGGCGCAAACGCGGCTTTGCACCTGAATGGCGGTAGCCCGCCCGCCTTTCTTAAAAGAAAGGCGGCCCCCCCGATAGAGACATTCGGGGGCAGGCCCCGAACTTTATATCCCCCTCACCCTGCCCTCTACCCCAAGGGGAGAGGAGAAATGGAATTGCTCATCACTGCGAGGCAAGCGCCATGCTGAACGCGCTTACCATAGACGTCGAAGACTACTACATGGTCTCGGCCTTCACGGACGTAGTGAAGTTCGAGGACTGGCCTAACTTTGAAAGCAGGGTCGAGATGAACACGTTAAGGCTTCTTGACCTGCTCGCAAGGACGAACGTCAAGGCGACCTTCTTCGTACTCGGCTGGGTTGCCGAGCGGCACCCCGGCCTTATAAAAGAGATACACAAGGCCGGACACGAACTTGCAAGCCACGGCTACAGACACCAACTCGTATACGACCAGAACGAGGCGGAGTTCGGCGCCAACGTCGGGAGGTCGAAAAAAACGATTGAAGACATAAGCGGAGAGGCCGTAACCGGATTTCGCGCGGCAAGCTACTCCATAACCAAGCGCTCGCTATGGGCGCTCGACGTGCTTGCCGCTGAAGGCTTCAGATACGATTCAAGCATCTTCCCCATATATCACGACAGATACGGCTACCCTGAATTCTCACGATTTCCGGTCAACGTCGGCTCGAACGGCGCCCGCATATTGGAGATACCGCCCTCGACGATCAAACTGCTCGGCAGGAACGTCCCGATCGCCGGCGGCGGGTATCTGAGGATGTTCCCGCTCCAATTTCTCGAATGGGGCATCAAGTCGCTCAACAAGAAGGAACGACAGAGCGCGGTCATATACCTTCACCCGTGGGAGATAGACCCTGATCAGCCGAGGATAAACGGCGGACGGCTGTCGGTCATACGCCACAACATGAACACGCATAAGACGTTAGCCAGACTTACCCGGCTTTTGAAAAACTTCCGGTTCGCGCCGATGCGCGACGTCTTCGCCGACGCCCTATCGTCCGAATCGCCGAATCCGCTGAAATAAAAGATCAACCGATGACAACGACAACTACAACGCAACGGCGCGTCCAATGGACGCTTGCGGCCATGATAACCGCGGCCTTCTTCTTCGCTTACGCAAAGGCGTTCGGAACGCTCGCATGGGCATGGTGGGACAACACGGTTTACTCGCACGGCTTTCTCGTCCCGCTCATAAGCGCCTATCTCGTCTATGCCGGAAAAAACTCGCTCAAGGGCATTACGGCATCTCCCTCGTATCTTTCCGGTTTGGGCGTCTTCCTGTCCGGGATCGCGATGCTCATCGCGGGAGAGGCCGCCGGGGTCATGGTCGTGCAGGAGTTGTCCATCGTCGTTACGCTTGCCGGCGCGATTGCCCTCGTATTCGGCATGAATCTTCTAAGGCTCATGTGGCTGCCCGTCGCGTATCTCCTCTTCATGCTCAGGTTCTGGGAGTTGATCACCGCGCATCTGCACTACCCGTTCCAGAACCTTTCGGCCTCGCTCGGCGCGAAGATATTGAGCCTCGTCGGGATTCCGGCATACCGTAATGGAATATTCATCGAACTGCCGAATATAACGCTTGAGGTGGCCGAGGTCTGCAGCGGGGTAAACTACCTCATCTCCGTGCTCGCCATAGGCATTCCGCTTGCCTGCCTTACGTTGAAGAGTATGCCGAAAAGATTGCTTCTCGTGTTCGGCGGCCTCATCATAGCCGGACTGGCGAACGCATTGAGGGTGGCGCTCATAGGCGTTCTCGCCCGATACAACGTGTCGGAGGCCCTCCACGGCCCCGGACACGTCCTGCAGGCCATGTTCGTGGCCGTGATAGGATTCATCGCGCTCTTCATCGGCGCATGGGCGCTCTCGTCATGGGAGAAAAAAGGCGCAAAGAGAGACGCCGAAAAAGACGACGCAAGGGCGCCGCTCGATGCAGGCGCGCCGTTGCCGCGCCTTCTTATATTGCCGTCAATCATAACCGTATCCATGCTCATCCTCGCCGGCGCGCAGGTCAACCTCCACCAGCCTTCGCCGAGACCGTTGGAGCGCGGGCTTCAGACGCTTCCCTACGCGATCGGCCAATGGTCCGGCTTTGACGATACGGCGCGGCCTACGGAGGCAGAGGGCATCGGCGCCGACGCGGAGCTTTCGAGGACATACCGGAACGGTCCCTACGCCGTGAACGTCTACGTCGCCTACCTTGCCTCCCAGACGCAGGGCAAGGAGATTGTTAATTACAAGACCGCCTCGCTCGAAAGAGGCTCCCGGCCGGTAACGCTCGGCATAACCGGCAACGACGCGGTAGAGGCAAGACTCAAGGTATCGCCCGAAAAAACCGGCCTCAAGACCGTTCTCTACTGGTACGATCTGAACGGCCGCGCCGTGTCCCAAAGGCACTTTGCAAAGGCGTATACCGCTTATGACGCGATATTCAACGACCGGACAAACGGCGCCGTCATAATAATTACAACGGATGACGTGGACGCGAGGGTAGAGACTTTCGCCGCTTCCCTCATCCCGGAGTTACGCCGGATACTCAGGTAGTCTCCAACTAAACCAATGACTCAGGGCATCAGCGTGGAGAGGCTTACGACCATAGAGGGATTTTCCGCGATGCGCGGGGAATGGAACGGCCTCCTTGCCGCCTCGCCCGCGAATACCGTATTCCTGCGCTGGGAATGGCTCTTCGAGTGGTGGAAGGCATACGTCAACCCCGGACTTTCCCTGTCGATCATGCTTGTCAAAAAGAGCGGCGCGCTCATCGGCATAGGGCCGTTTTACCTGACCAACGCCCGCATGATGTTCCTCGGCACAAAACATGGCTGTGTTATCTCGGAATACATGGACATCATATACAGGGAGGACGATTGCGACGAGGTAATCAGCGCGATAATCGCCTATACGGTCGAGAGCGGCCTATCTGAAATGCTGTTGGAAAATATTCCGTCCGACTCAACGTCTCTCCGGGCGCTTGAAAAATACGCGCAGACGAACAAACTCTCTTATCTGACCGCGGCGGAAAAGACAAGTCCTTATATAAAACTGCAGACGCCCTACTCCTTTGAGGAGTTCCTTGAGGAACGGGGCGCTTCCATCAGGCGCAAGATAAAAACGGAACAAAGAAAACTGTCGCGTTTGAGCGGCGTAGTAGTCAGAAGAACAAGCGGCGCGCATGAGCTTGACCGGGACTATGCCGAGCTTGTCAGACTTCACGGCGAACGCTGGAGCGGCAAAGGAACGAGCGGCGCCTTTTCAGACCCGCTCTTCTCGGCCTTTCATCGCGGGGTTTGCGGCTGGATGCTCGATTGCGGCTTTCTCGAACTGGGTTTCATATCCGTTTCAGGCAGGAATATCGCCGCCATCTACAACCTGAACTACAACGGCAAGGTCTACTTCTACCAGTCGGGAATGGACAAGGACTTCAACAGGAGCATGTCCCCGGGCCTCCTGTTGCACAGCTTAAGCATACGGGACGCGATAGACGCGGGGGCAACGGAGTACGACTTCATGATCGCCGGCCCCGGCGACGCATACAAGAAGACGTGGACCGACGATTACCATTGCCTCTGCGACGTATACATCGCAACCCCCTGTATAATGAGAATCTACATGCTTACCAAGGGCGCCAAGGCAAGGATCAAGCGGCTGATAGAACGCCTTGGCGGAGCCCGGCATTGAATGTCCGCCTGTATAATCATGAAGACCAGGGCGCATGGGAGGCTTATGTCGAGGACGCAGGCGACTCCAACCTTTATCATCTCATCGGCTGGAAGGATGTAATAGAGAAGACCTTCGGACACAAGACATACTACCTTCTTGCCGAGGACAATGACGGAAAGATCACCGGCATACTGCCGCTCGTTCATTTGAGAAGCCTGCTGTTCGGCAGTTTCATAGTATCAATGCCGTATTTCAACTACGGCGGCATAAGCGCAAAAGACGCTAAGGCGCGCATGGCGTTGCTTGAGGAGGCCATAAAGATAACAAGGGCAACGGGCGCGTCCCACGCCGAATTGAGGCACGACGCCGCTCTTGATCTCGGCCTTAAGGTGAAGACGGCCAAGGTGTCCATGCTCCTTGATCTGCCGCCGCTGGCCCAGAGCCTCTTGAAAGGCTTCCCTTCAAAACTCCGCAGCCAGATAAAAAAGGCCGAATCGGGGATAACACGCTTTAATTCAGGCGGCATAGATGAATTGGACTCCTTCTACGACGTATTTTCCACGAACATGAGAGAGCTTGGCACCCCAGTCTACTCAAAAGCGTTTTTCAGGAACATACTCGAACGCTTCCCCAAACGCGCGCATATATGCACCGTGTACGTCGGCTCGGCTCCAGCGGCCTCGGGTTTTCTAATCGGCTTCAGGGATACTCTGGAGATACCGTGGGCGTCCTCAATAAGGGCGTTCAACGGCTTAAGCCCGAACATGGCCCTTTACTGGAACTGCCTGAGGCTGGCGATTGAAAAAGGCTTTTCCCGGTTCGATTTCGGCAGGTCCACGCCCGGCGAAGGCACGTACAGGTTCAAGGAGCAGTGGGGCGCAAAGCCGCGCCCGTTGTATTGGCACTACTGGATGAAGGATGGCGGCCGGATGCCCCTGCCAGAGTTAAACCCGAAAAATCCGAAGTACCGCGCCATGATAAACATCTGGAAGAGACTGCCGCTCGGATTGACAAGGCTCATCGGGCCCGGGATAGTCAAAAACCTTCCATGAAGATACAGCGCACAATGCCTCCCGCGGCAAACCCTGTCTCGCCGTTTGACCTGATACGCGGCCTGCGCGGCATCTTCTTTAAGGCTGGCCCGCTCAAACGCGCCGAGGAGGAGATAAAAAACGGGTTCGGAACGCGCCACGTATTTTTCGTCTCGTCAGGCAAGGCCGCGCTTGCGCTGATCCTGATGGCCATGAAGAGGTTGAGACCCGGCAAAAGGCGGGTCATCATACCGGCCTATACCTGCTTTTCCGTGCCCTCGGCGATCATCAAGGCAAAGCTCGAGGTCGTGCCGTGCGACATTGACCCTGAGACACTCGACCTCGACTATTCAAGACTTCTCGACGTCGTCAACGACGACACGCTTTGCGTAATACCGACTCATCTGTTCGGCGCGCCGTCCGACGTCGTTGCTATTAAAAAAATATGCGCCGGAAAAGACGTATTCACCATCGAGGACGCGGCGCAGGCAATGGGGACGCTTATCAACGGCTCTTACGCGGGCACAATGGGGGAGGCCGGTTTTTTCAGCTTCGGGCGCGGCAAGAACATAAGCTGCGGCTCAGGCGGGGCAATCATAACGAACTCCGACGAATTGGCCGCTGAACTTGCCGCTCTTTACGCCGCGCTCCCCTCCCCCTGTGTAAAGGAAACGATAAAGGATTATCTGACCGTCCTTGCAACGGGCATACTCTTAAACCCTTGGCTTTACTGGCTGCCCTCAGGCATCAAGTCATTGGAGCTTGGCAAGACAATATTTTACAAAGACTTTCCCGTCAAGAAACTCTCAGGCATGAAGGCGGGGCTCCTTATGAATCTAACGGCAAGGCTGATGCTGCAAAACGCCGTAAGAAGACAAAACGCGGACTTCTTCATAAAAGAGATGAGGCTCGACAACCGGCAAGGCGTTGCGTACCTCAGGCTTCCGGTAATGGCGGAAAGCATGGCTGAAAGGGACGCACTGTATCACGCATCGAGCGGCTTGGGTCTCGGCTTGAGTCTCATGTATCCGACGCCGATCGCCGGGATAGAAGAGTTGGCCGGATATTTTGCGGGAACATACTTTCCGGGCGCGGAGGCGGTCTCTCAAAGGCTCATCGCCGTACCCACTCATTCGCTTCTAACGCTCAAAGACACTCTGGGCATCATCGCCCTTTTCGGGACAAAGGGACTTTCATCATCGCAATGAAACTCGTCATCACCATTGACACTGAAGAGGATGACTGGGGGAAATACTCGGTTGCCGGACATTCCGCGGAGAACATCAAGGAGATCCCGGCGTTGCAACGGGTCTTTGACGAATTCAACGTCAAGCCGACCTATCTTGTCGCGCATACCGTCTGCGAGGACGAGGGCGCGGCAGGTATACTCAAAGGCATAATGGACAAGGGCAACTGCGAGATCGGCGCGCACTGCCACCCGTGGAACACGCCGCCGTTTGAAGATGAGACGAACGCCTTCAACAGCATGCTCTGCAATCTGACGGAGAGGCTCCAATTCCAAAAGATGCAATCCTTGGACGAGACGATCAAAAAGAGGTTCGGCGTAAAGCCGACGTCGTTCAGATGCGGCAGGTGGGGCTTTAACTTCGGCGTGGCGAAGAATCTCGTAAAACTCGGTTATATGGTGGACACGTCGATCGCCTCATATACCGACTGGAGCGAATATCACGGCCCTGATTTTTCAAAAACCTCTCCGGCGGCCTACAGGTTCGACGCCGGGGACATAACGACCCATGCGGCCAAGGGCGCGCTCGTCGAGGTGCCCGCCACCGTGGGCTTTCTTCAAAGACGCTTCTCGCTCGCAAACTCGATAATCAAGGCTCTCTCCAAGCCGCCTCTGAGCGCCTTGAGGCTCAAGGGCCTGCTTTGGAGGGCTAACCTTGTCAACAAGGTCTGGCTTTCGCCGGAGTACAACGACGCGGCAACCATGATACGGCTTGTGAGGCGCATGAAGGAAAACAACTTCGCCTGTATCAATATGACCTTTCATTCGCCGTGTCTCACGCCGGGTCTCACGCCCTTCGTGCGGACAGCGGAGGATAAAAAGGCGTTCATCTCAAACATACGCGAATTTCTGAGATTCACAAAGGCCCAAGGCATTGAATCCATAAGGTTGTCTGAAATAACGAGGTTCGTCTGAGATGCGCGTGATGACCGGCATATACGGCTCGACCAGCCTTGACGGGAAACGGCCATGAACGCCTTAAAGTCCGTCTTCTGGTTCTCAGGCTTTCTGGTCGTATATCCGTACTTAGGCTATCTTGCCGTGTTGTGGGTCTGCTCGCAATTCGCCGGTGGAAGACAACGGGACGCGGGGACAGGCAAGACGTTTGAACCAAAGATAACGCTCATCGTATCCGCGCACAATGAGGAGAAGGTGATCGAGGCAAAGATCATCAACTCCATTGCATTGGACTATCCCAAGTCTAAGTTGGAGATAATGGTCGTCTCGGACGGCTCAACCGACTTAACCGACGAGATAGTAAAAAGATACGCGGCAAACGGCGTTATACTGAGGCGCTTTGAGGGCAGGCTCGGCAAAACCGCGTGCCTGAACCGCGCCGTTCCAATGGCCGTCGGAGAGATAATAATCTTCTCCGACGCCAATTCAACTTACGACCCGGCCGCCGCGCGGAAACTGACGGCGCATTTCGACGACGAAAAATGCGGCTTTGTTACCGGCGGGACGAGGTACGCCGGCAACGGCGCGATAAGCGAGGCCGTCGGCTTTTATTCGCGCATCGAAAAGATGACGAAGACGCTTGAAAGCCGGACAGGCTCGTGCGTGGGCGCGGACGGCGCGATATTCGCAATCAGAAAAAAACTGTTCAAACGGCTCAAAGACTCGGACATAAACGATCTCGTGATACCGCTTGGGGTCGTAAGGCAGGGCTGCTCAGGCGTTCTTGAACCTGACGCCTTCTGCGTGGAAGATACGGCCGGCAACGCCAAGGGAGAGTTCAACCGGCAGATGCGTATCACCGCAAGGACTCTAAGGGCGATATTCTCAAACGCCGATCTCTTAAACCCCGTTCGATTCGGATTCTTCTCGTTCAAGATACTGTCGCACAAGATATTGAGGCTCATGGCCCCGTTTTTCATGCTCGCGCTTCTTATATCAAGCGCCTTCCTTACGCCGGAGAGCTGGTTTTACGCTGCGGTATTCGCCGGTCAACTCCTGTTCTATTCTTTAGCGCTTATCGGACGGGCAATGCCCGACGAGACAGGGCTTCTTTCCGTGCCTTATGCCTTTTCATCGGTCAACGCGGCCATCCTGATGGGCTGGGTCAAATACTTCAAGGGCGAGACCTTTGTAACGTGGGCGCCTACAAAAAGATAAGGGGCATACTAAGGAAGCTCTGATTAATTTTCTTTTCTGTCATTGCGAGCCCAGCACCACTTTGGATTATGAAAGCGTGTTCCTTGGCAAATTCCTTCGTGCAACAAAGTGGTGCTGGGCGCGGCAATCTCTAAGTTGTTGATTTCCTTGAAGACGGGATTGCTTCGCGGAGCGAGAATGACGGCTTAGACGAATTAATCAGAGCTTCCCTAACATGAGGCAGCCATGAAACTGATAATCGTAGTCGGAGCAAGACCGAACTTCATGAAGGCCGCGCCGATCCTTGACGCGATAAGCGAGCATAACCTTCATGCCGCCCGGCGCATCGAACGACTGCTCGTTCACACCGGACAGCATTACGACGAAAAGCTCTCAAGGCTCTTCTTCGACGACCTCGGCATTCAAAAGCCGGACATAGACTTGGGCGTAGGCTCCGGCTCGCACGCCGAACAGACGGCGGAGGTAATGAAAAAATTCGAGAAGGTCTGCCTTGACGAGTCCCCGACGCACATACTCGTGGTCGGCGACGTGAACTCCACGATAGCATGCGCCCTCGTGGCGGCCAAGCTCGGCATAAAGGTCATCCACGTGGAGGCGGGCCTGAGGAGTTTTGACAGGACAATGCCTGAAGAGATAAACCGCGTGCTTACCGACGCCATATCCGACTATCTGTTCATCACGGAGAGAAGCGCCGAGGAGAATCTGATAAAAGAAGGCGTTGACAAGGGCAGGATTTTTTTCGTCGGCAACGTGATGATAGACACGCTGATCAAGCACCGGCAAAAGGCGATGCGCTCGACCATACTCGACGTGCTCGGCCTCTCGACAACGGAGCCTGGCTACGGACTTTTGACGCTCCACAGACCGTCCAACGTGGACGACAAGGACGCGCTTGCAAACCTCCTCGGAGCGCTTGAAGCGATATCATCGAGACTGCCCATCGTCTTTCCGGTTCATCCGCGCACAAGAAAGAGGATCGAGGAGTTCGGCTTAGGGGACAGGTTTGCAACGCCTCCCGCTGACAAACCAAAACGCGGTCTCTACACGATTGACCCCCTTGGGTATCTTGATTTCCTGAGACTTATGAGCGAGGCGCGGGTCGTGCTCACCGATTCGGGCGGCATACAAGAGGAGACGACCGTGCTCGGCGTGCCATGCATAACGATGCGCGAAAACACGGAGCGGCCGGTAACCATAACGCACGGCACTAACTGCCTTGCGGGCACCGATAAGGATGCCATAATCAGAGCGGCGCTCGAAGCGCTGGACGGAAAAAATAACGCGCCCAAACCCGCGCCGCCGAAATGGGACGGGAACGCCGCTTTGAGGATCGTCGAGGTATTAACCTCGCTGACCAATAACCGATAGGAGGCTCCTTCCATGAAAAAAACAAAGACCAAACGCATCCACACTTATGACTACCTGAAACTCATCGGGGTGCCTGATATGCCGGCGCGTCTCTCCCCTTTCGACCCGGGATACGACCCTGTTACGCTCATAAGCCATCTTGAGCAGAGCGCTCACCTCATATCGTGCCTGAAGATCTCGATGGCCTGCTGGCAGGTGGCGAACGAACGCTCAACTATCGCAAAGATAAAGGCGGCGCGACGTCTGAAGATACCGGTATGCACCGGCGGAGGGCCGTTCGAGATAGCCGTGCAGTTCGGCAAACTGCCGGAGTTTCTTGACCTCGCCGCCGGTCTCGGCGTAACGCGGATAGAGGCCGGAGAGGGCTTTACCGACATGCCGCTCAAGCCCGAACAGGTAATCAAACTCGCGCGCTCGCGCGGTCTTGAAGTCCAGTTCGAGATAGGCAAGAAGCACGAAGGCGCGTTCAAAAAAGACGTGGTTGAAGAGCTTATCGATCAAGGCAAGAGATGGCTCGGCGCCGGGGCCGCGCAGATAGTGGTGGAGGCAAGGGAGAGCGCGCAGGGGATCGGCGCGTTCGACGACAAGGGAAGGTTGAATGCAAAGGTGGCCGATAGATTCGCTGAAGGCTTCGGCATGGCTACGGCCGTATTCGAGGCCCCTAACAAGGCAAGCCAGTTCGCCCTGCTCAATCACTTCGGGCCTCAGGTCTATTTAAGCAACGTCAGGATAGAGGAGATACTCCGCGTGGAGATATACAGACGCGGCCTTCACTCGGACGCGTTCCAGCATGACAACCTTAGGCCGAAGGGGCCGGGCAGATGAACATCACGCTCATACAGCCTTTCACCGGAGGAACCGACGTAGAGCCTCCGCACAGCCTTGCGTGCATATTCGCCGCTCTGGACAAGGCCGGGCATAGATGCACCCTTATAGACCTCCAGCAGTGCAAGGTGCGCGAGCGCTGGGAGGAGATATTCAAAAACACCCCGGTTGATCTCGTGGGCCTGACCGGCATGACGCCGCAGGTACAGGACGCGCACGAAATAGCGGCCAGAGTAAAGGCATCGAGGCCGGACGTACGGATAATCCTCGGGGGCGTTCACGCCACGCTTCTCCCCGAACAGACGCTCAAGGAGTTTCCATTTTTCGACATACTCGTAATCGGCGAGGGAGAGGACACGGTCGTCGAGTTGTCTTCAAGGCTTGAAGACCGCCTTCCGTATGACGACGTGGCCGGGATCGCGTACCGCAAGGACGGCTCGATCGTAATAACGCCGCCGAGGCCGCGCATAACAAACCTCGATTCCCTGCCGGATCACCACGCCTATTACGACTTCGACTTCTACCTGAAAAACAACAGCTTCGAGACAAGCGACAAGGCCATTTCTCTTATAGTCTCAAGGGGCTGCCCGTACAACTGCCAGTTCTGCGCCACGAGAAATTTCTGGACGCTCAAATACAACAACAAATCGGTTGACAAGGCGTTGGGCGAAATACGCGGCGTCATGAGGCGCGGGGCCGAGTATATAAAGTTCCGCGACTCGACCTTCGTCATAAATAAAAAATGGGTGCGCGAATTCTGCGAGCGGATAATAAAGGAAAAACTTCGCTTCAGGTGGGCGGCTAACGCAAGGGTCGATCTCGTTGACTACGACCTTTTCAAGCTCATGAAAAAGGCCGGTCTCGACACGATCTGCTTCGGCGTGGAGAGTGGCAGCCAGCGGATGCTCGACTTCTACGGAAAAGGCGTAACCATAGAGCAGATTGAGAAGGCCTTCGCCGTTTGCAAAAGACTGAGGCTCCGCACCGGCGCATACTACATGCTCGGCGCCCTGACCGAGACCAGAGAGGAAATGGACGCGACATTCCGGCTTGCCAAGAGACTGAACGCCGCGTGGAGCTGGTGCTTCCTGTTCATGCCGCTGCCCGGGTCGGAGTTATACCAGTATTATATAGACCAAGGCTGCACATTCGACTACAGCAGGATCAGGAGCGACAAGGCGGCCTTTTCAAGCGCCGGATACTCCATCGCCGAGCTTGAGGAGAAGCGCGCCGGATGGTATCAGGAACTCAACAAGAGGCCGAACAGGCTATCAAGCGGCATCAACGCCCTCCTCGACGTCCGCTCGATCTACGACCTCAGGCGTGTAACGCGAAAGGTGAGGCGTTTTTGCGGCCGCATGCTGAGGCGCTTGCCGGTCTAAAAAATATTAGATTCGAGAGGTACAATGCCAAGAACCGTAATAATCGACTGTTTCCCTGAGAGCGCCGAGCGATACCGTTCGGGATACGCCGTGGTGGCGATAGACGTCATACGCGCCTCGACTACCATTGCGACAGCCCTCTCGCTCGGCAGGCGCGTATTTCCGGTGAAGACGACGGACGAGGCGTTCATACTCGCGGACAAGCTCCATGAGCCGCTTCTTGTGGGCGAGATCGGCGGCAACGTGCCTTACGGCTTCGAGATGACCAACTCTCCGGCGGATATAGCCGAACGCGCGGACATCGCAAGACCCATGATCTTCATATCCTCCTCCGGGACGCAGTTGATGCTCAACGCGGCCGGGAGCGAGGCCGTTTACGCGGGATGTTTCAGAAACTTCAGCGCCGTTGCGGAGCGCGTCGCGCTCAGACATGAGACGGTCGCCGTAATCGGGGCGGGCACGCGGGGACAGTTCAGGCGCGAGGATCAGATGGGATGCGCCCTCGTCGCTGAAAGGCTTGTCGAGCTGGGTTATACGCCGGGTTCGCGGCAGACCGAAGAGGCGATACTGAGGTGGAAGGGGCGCGACTTCAGTCTGATACGCTCAGGCAAAAGCGCCGAATATTTGAAGCGCACCGGGCAGGAGAGGGATCTCGAATTCGTGCTCTCCCATATAGACGACCTGCAAACGACGCCACAACTCATAAAAAACGAATTCATAGGAGCCGTATGACGATCAGGCTGCTGAAAACCCAAAGTTGACGAAGGCCGCTCAAATCTTCCCATTGCAGAAAAGAAAAGGCGCAATGGGAGCCCAGCCAGATGCAAGGCCCCCATGTAATAGGGGAGCGACGACTGCGGCGCACTTTGCTGTGCGCCGCAGTGAGGAGCGACGCAGACAACGCCGCAGATGGGCGTTTTTGAGCGGCCTGCTATGAAGATACACGACAGCTCAACGCCGGTAGTGCTGGTAAACTGCAAGCTCGCCTCTCTCGGCGTAATGCGAAGCCTAGGCAGCCTCGGTGTAACCACCTATGGGGTAGATGCGGACCTACGCTCTCCCGCCATGCTCTCAAGGTACTGCGCAGGCAGATTCCAGATGAGCCTCACCGCTGAAAACAGCACAGCCTTCCTTGAATACCTCCTGAAGATAGGCGCCGGCATCGGCAGGAAGGCCATCTTAATCCCCACGTCGGACGAGACGAGCGTGTTCGTGGCCGAACACAGCGAGGCCCTCGGCGCTCGCTACATCTTCCCAAGGAACAAGCCGGAGCTTATCTCGGCCCTGATGCACAAAAAGGACATGTACTATCTTGCCAAACACTACGATGTGCCCACCGCTTACACGGAATTTCCCAAGGGCCTCGCGGACGTCGAGACCTACGTCAAGAAGGCGGTCTTCCCGGTGATGGTCAAGGGCATACTCGGCAACCTCCTCGCGCTTCGCACGGGCGTCAAGATGGCGATAGTTCACACCCCTGAAGAGCTTATCGAAACATACAAACTCCTTGAAGACCCAGACTCGCCCAATCTGATGTTTCAGGAGTACATACCCGGCGACGACGATCAGATATACATCTTCAACGGCTACTTCGACGAAAATTCGGACTGCCTTGCCGCCTTCACCGGGCATAAGATACGCCAGTTCCCGGTGCACGTCGGATGCTCCTCCCTCGGGATATGCAAATGGAACAAGGAGGTCGCCGACATCACCACGAGATTCATGAAGGCCGTGGGATACAAGGGCATACTCGACATAGGCTACCGCTTCGACGCGAGGGACGGCCGATACAAGATGCTCGACATAAACCCGCGCATCGGCCAGGCGTTCAGGCTGTTCCTGTCAGACAACGGCATGGACGTCGCGCGCGCGCTTTATCAGGACCTCACAGGACAGAAGACCCTGCCGATAAAACCGAGGGAAGGCCGGAAGTGGATAATCGAGGACTTCGACATCGTCTCATCCTACCATTATTATAAAGAGGGCGCGCTTACGTTCGGCTCGTGGTGTAAGTCCTTTCGCGGGCTGGAGGAAGGCGCGTGGTTTTCATTAAAAGACCCGTGGCCGTTCACGGTAATGGCGGGCGGCCTCACAAAGAAATCTTTCGTGTACATGGCCAAGAGACTCGGCCTGTTCAAGCGGTAAGGCATACATGCTTCTTTTGAAGATGGAACGCATGGCCATGCGCCTGAAAAAGACATGGGTTGATTGGCGAGGCGCATCGGGGCAGGTATATTTCGAGCACCGCGTCGCCCAGTACCATGAGATGTGGGGCAAGGTGGCTCATGCGCTCGGCGGAGAGCTGAAGGCATTGAACGACGGCATCTGGGAGTTGACGGCGCGAGGCTCTAAGACGCGGATCAACAACTATCAATTGGAATTCGACAACCCGGTGGTCCTTGCCATGGCAGGGGACAAACCCTTGATGCACGAGCTTCTTTCATCAGCCGGATTGTGTGTGCCCGAGCATAAGGTCTTTAACCTTTATGCTCTCGACGTTGCCTACGACTTTCTTGAGAAGCACCCGAAGGGCTCAGTCATAAAGCCCGGCAACGGCTACGGCGGCAAGGGCGTAACCACGCACGTCCTGTCGCGCAAAGAGGCTCGAAGGGCCGCTATCCTCGCCTCTCTATACGGTTCAACTCTAATGATAGAGGCGCAGATACCGGGCGAGTCATACAGACTTCTCGTGCTCGGCGGCCGCATGGTTCACGCGGTATGCAGGAGGGGACCGCGCCTGACCGGAGACGGCTCATCAAGGGTCTCTGAGCTTATCAGGACGGAAAACGAGAGACGCAAAAACGCGAGACAAGCCATTCTCGACAAGGATAGAGACATGGTTTTCACGCTTGATTATCAGGGGCTTGACATGGGATCAATCCCTGCAAAAGGCCGGACATTTCCGATAAAAAGCGTCAACGACCCCGAACGCAAACAAGCCGAGGTAAGAACGGTGTACAACGAAGACTCTACGACGCTTGTTTGCGAATCCATCAAGAAAGACGCCGAAATGGCCGCCGCCGTGCTCGGCTCCGAGTTCGTGGGCGTGGACGTTATTACCACAGACCCGTCAAGGCCGCTCAAGGAGACCGGCGGCATCATCAACGAAGTGAACACCACGCCCGCGCTTCACCACCACTACTTCCCGGGCGATGACGAATACCCGCAAACCGCGCTCCTTGCCGTTGAAATGTTACTGAATAAAAAAAAGGATGAAAGCGCTGGAGCAAGCGCCCGCTCCTCCTCCAAGCGATGAAAAGCGACGGTTCATTCACGATTGCGGCGGTAGGCGACTGCATGCTCAGCCGCGAGGTCGAGAAACACTTCAGGGCCGCGCCTCAGGATTTCCTTTTCAATGATATAAAGCCTATCCTTGCCGGGCATGACCTGATTATCGCAAACCTTGAAAACCCGGTGGGCACAAAAGGGACGCCGGACGAGGTTCAAGACCCGCACGTTACATTCAGAAGCCACCCCGACACGCTCAGGTTATTGAAGGAGCTCGGTGTCAACGCGGTATCGCTCGGCAACAACCACATGCTCGACTACGGCGAGGCCGCCCTCATAGAGACCCTTGAGGCCCTTGACGCTTACGGCATTCGCCACGCCGGGGCCGGACGCAACTATGAGGAGGCCAACAGGCCGCTTGTCCTTGAACTATCAGGCCGGAACATCGCCATCCTCTCTCACGTCTTCATATACTCCGCAAGCACAAGGATGGCGACGCCATCAAGCCCGGGGGTAGCGGACCACCGCATCGGCAGAATACTCGCCAACATAAGGGAGATGAAAAGGAACGGCTGCCTTGTCATCGTAACCCTGCACTGGGGAATGGAGTATTCATTCTACCCCCTGCCCTACCAGATGAAGCAGGCGCGCATGATGATAGACAACGGGGCATCCCTTATACTCGGGCACGGCCCGCATTATCCTCAAGGCATGGAGCGTTACAAGGACGGACATATCGTCTACAGCATGGGCAACTTCATCTTCGACGAGCCGCATATCTTCTCCAACAGGTCGTTCATATACGGCGCAAAGATGAAAAAAAACGGCATCGTCAGCGACTCGTGCCTGCATCCGGTGCGAATAAAAGACCATCTGCCTCACCCGCTTCAAGGCGCGGACAAGGCCGGGTTCGTAGGATTCATAGAACACTTGAGCGGCCTTTATCCGAAGAAATCGAAGACCTTCTGGAAGAACGTCAACAACAGGTATTTAAACGACGTCATGGGGCGCGTCATCAGGATGCGCTCATTGAAATTTCTTATGCTGCCTCCGGCCTCATTTTACGCGAGCATAGGGTTTGGAAACTTTATCAGGAAGTTAAAGCTCTCCAACCTCTCGGATATCGCCAAATACCCGGTCAAACAGGCATCCAGCACGGGGAAAGCGCTCGTTCGACGCGCCCTGCCGCTTGAAATGAGAAAGCGCGTTGCCATCAAGATAAACAAACGGAAGTGGCTCGGAGGGAGAGGTCATCTTGCGCTCGGACTCGTGCGCGACCTGAGCGAGGTCGATCCTAAGGCATTTCACAAGTTTCTGTGGGAGAACCATATCGCCGGATACGCCCAGTGGTACGACGATTCGCGCTCGCTCTTCGACTTCTCGAAGATGGAACCGTCGAGGGTCGAGTTTTTCAATGATTTGAAGTCCGTAATCAGAGACATGAAGCTCAGCCTTGCCGATTTTCGTTCAGCCCTTGACGTGGGTTGCTCGCAGGGGTATCTCCTCAGATACATCGAGACCGAGCTATTCCCCGGCGCTCAAGAGATCGTCGGCATAGACATAGACGCAAAGGCCGTTGAGAAGGGCGCGACGCATCTTAAAAACCTCGCCTCAAAGGTGCGCCTTGTGGCCGGAGACATGGAGTCCATCGGGAAACTCTTAGGAGGCAGGAAGTTCGACCTTGTCTTTGCCGCGGGCGTCCTCAGCTACTTGAACGAAGCCGACGCCCAGAAAGTGGTAAACGAGATGATGCAACGCACCGGAAGACTCATTGCGCTCGTCGGCATCGCGAACAAGGACGTGGACAACAATACCCTCTCGTCGTCAATACCGTCGCCTTGCCATGCCAAGCAGTGGATCCACAACTTCGAGGCCTTGATTGAAAGGGCGGGCGGCTCCGTCGTATTCAGCCGATGGGAGGGCGCGCGCAACTTCAACAATCAGACGCTCGACATGGTCTTTGCAACCCCGAAATGAACGAACAGAGTAAAAATAGCGCGCTTTTCATAGCATACCACTTTCCTCCGAGCAGCGCCGTCGGCGGCCAGCGCATCGTGAACTTTGCGCGTCATCTGCCGGATTTCGGCATCGAACCGGTTGTGCTGACGATCAAGGAACAGCACATAGAAAGGCTCGACAACTTAAGACTCAAGGAGATCGAAGGTGTCCGCGTAATAAGGACAGGCAAGCTGCGGGGAATTACGAACCTGTATCTTCTCCTGAAGAAACTGTTTGCCAAGGGCATGAAGGATATCCCTGCCGCAGCCGGCGCTGGCGCGCCGGTCCCATCAAGGTCGAACTCATGGAACCCGGACGAGACCTTCGGCGAACGCGCAAGACGGCGCATGAAGTCATACCTCATCGTGCCTGACGCGGAGAGAGACTGGATAATCCCGGCGATAATCGAGGCGCGGCGCGAGATAAAAAAAGGCGGCGTCAACTGTATCGTAACGACGTGCCCGCCTTACTCGGCGCATCTTGTCGGACTCATCATCAAGCGGCTGACCGGCATCAGGTGGCTGGCCGACTTCAGGGACCCTTGGATGCTTCACGGCACAAAAAAGCTTTATCCGACAAGCGGACTATCCCTGAAGCTGGAAAAGCGCCTTGAACAAGAGGTCCTCGAATCGGCCGACCTCCTCATCTTCAATACCGAACGGATGAGGGACGCCTATCGAAAAAAATACGAACATCTCCAGCCGGAAAAGTTCACATACCTGCCGAACGGCTTTGAGCCGGAGAAATTTTCGAGATTCCGCGGCATCGCCAAGTACGAGCGGTTCACTCTTGTCTACACCGGCTCCTTGTATGTGGGCAGGACGCCTGAACCTGTATTCGCGGCCGTAAAAAAACTGATTGACAACGGTTCGCTGGATGAGCGCAACGTCTCAATCAAGCTCGTCGGCGAATGCATGGACATGAACGGACGTCCAACGGCCGAGGTTGCCGCCTCTTACGGACTTTCCTCGGTCGTCGAGGTATGCGCCCCTGTGCCCTACTCCGCGGCGCTTGAGATGGCGGCCAAAAGCCACGTCGCGCTCCTTTTCGCGCCGAACCTGCCGTTACAGATCCCGGCAAAGATATATGACTATCTCGGCGTGGGCGCGAGGATATTGGCGCTGGCCGAGGACGGGGCAACGGCCGACGTTATACGTTCCACGGGATCAGGGGAGAGCTTCAACGCCTCCGACGTCGAAGGCATAGCCGGATTTATCAGGCGCTCATACAATGAACGGGGGCAAGAAGCAAGCCGTTGCGGCGCTCAAACAAACATGGATGTAAAACTGATTACGGGCAAGCTCGCGGGGTATATCATCGGAAACGGAGATAACGAAAGCGCCTGCGACAAGACATGACTGACACAAACGACGCATCACCCGCAATAACGGCGGGGCATCACGCCGCGCCGCCGGCCGGCTTGAGGCGCAAGGTCGTGAGCGCGGTGTTCTGGGTCGGCGCGACGAAGCTCTTAGGGCAGATCATCTCATGGGTCATAACGGTCTGGGTGGCGAGGCTCTTATCGCCTGACGACTACGGGCTGATGGGCATGTGCTTCATCGTAATCGGCTTTGTTACGCTATTCAACGAATTCGGCCTCGGCTCGGCCATCATCCATAACAAGAGTCTCGGCAAGGAAGACCTTTCTTCCATATACTGGCTCGTAATCCTTATAAACGCCGCGCTGTACGCCGCGGCATGGCTTGCCGCCCCGTTGATGGCGGTCTGGTTCAATGAACCCGGCCTTACCGCGCTCCTTCGCCTCATCGCGCTGAGTCTCATTATAAACGCGCTGGGGTTGGCGCATGTCAACATGCTTGCCAAGGAGCTTCAATTCAAGCGAACCTCTATTGCCGAGTTTGCGGGAAACCTTGCCGGAGGGATTGCGACGCTCGCCTTTGCGCTTTACGGATACGGGGTATGGAGCCTCGTATACGGGAATCTCGCCCTCGCAACGGTCAAGAACGTCGCGTTTTTCATCTGCCTTCCGTGGCTGCCGGGCCTGCACATGAACGTCTTCAGGATAAAGGCGATGTTGAACTTCGGATCCAAGGTCGCGGCGGCCCGCCTGCTGTGGTACATATACTCGAACGCGGACTTTCTGATAGCCGGCAAACTCCTCGGCAAGACGCTCCTCGGGTTTTATTCCATCGCCTTTCAGTTCGCGTCGATACCGCTGGACAAGATCGTCTCCATGCTGACGCAGATCGCATATCCGGGCTTTTGCGAGGTTCAACACGACAACGTGCTGATGAGGAGATACTTCCTCAAGACCATAAGGCTCGTGGCCTTTGTAACCTTCCCGCTTTTCCTCGGGATCTTCGTCGTGGCCGACGACGCGGTGAGGGTCTTCCTGACGGAAAAGTGGGCGCCGGTGATACTGCCGCTTCAGATACTATGCGTCGTCTCGACGCTTCGCGCCATAAACGCCATGAACGCGCCCCTTGTCGTGGCAAAGGGACGACCGGGGCTGTCCATGCTCAACAACCTGATATTCGCGCTCGTGCTTCCGATTGCGTTTTATATCGGCTCTTTTTACGGGCTTGAGGGTTTTTCATACTCATGGCTCATAGTCTTCCCAATAATCTTCCTGATATCGGCGTCAATATCGATAGCAACCATAGAGCTGAGCATGATAGAATATCTGAAGACGCTTAACCACCCGTTATTCGCAACCGTGTTCATGGTAACAACGGTCATGGTCGTTAAATACGCGGCCCACGATATGAATAAACTGCCGAGGCTCGCCCTGTCATGCCTTGCCGGCGCCATTGCCTACGGCCTTTACTATCTCATCGTCAACAGGGCCATGCTCGACGAGGCAAGGGCGATGTTTCGCAGAGACTGAGCCGACACCCATGAAGAACGCACATCCAATGCAAACGTTGCCGGACGCATTAAGGCCGGGCGGCACGTCCGTGATAAGGCTTCGCGTTACCGACGACATGGTCCGTAAATTCTCGGAACTCACGGGAGATAGAAGCCCGCTCCACGTCGAATCCGAGTTCGCCAGAAGGTCGATCTACCGCGGCGAGGTCGTGCACGGCATGCTTACGGTCGCCTTCATCGGAGCGCTCGACATGCTTGACGCGGCCAATCGTAATTGCCGCCTGACCTCTCTCAACGCTCAGTTCACCTCTCCGGTTTACGCGGGCGATACATTCGTCCTTACCGGCGTTGTCATTACCGTTGACCATGCGGCATCAAGCGCGTCAATCGAGTATACAGTAGAAAACACGCGAACGCGCATCGTCGTATGCAAGGGAGAGGCCGTTGTCAACTACCGCGGCGGCGCAAACGACGCCGCAACGCAAACGGCGGGCCGACCGTTCAGCTTGCCTGACGAGCCGCTTGAACCGATGGACGTCCGCTTTGAGAGAATAAGCAAAGGAGACCCGGACTCGATCCTCTTCTCGATAAAGGACGGCTCCATCGCCGCGCTGAAATCAATACTATCCGAAGGCATTGAAGGCGCGCTTGAGTCGTCAACGGGGTTTCTCTCAGACCTGCTGTGCGTCCTGCTTTTTTCAACGTCGGCAGGGATGCGCATCCCGGGCAGGCGCGCAACCTTCCTTGAATTCACCGCCTCGGTACGGGGAGAGATACGGCTTGATACGGCATACAAACTCAACGGCATGGTCAGCCACGTCTCACGCGCCGGACGCATCATTAAAAAGACCGTCTCGATTACAGTAGGCGGTACGGACGCTTCTTTACTCGACGGCAAGGTCGCCGTGATCGTCAACCCGGATCATGCAAAGATGCCGGACATGAGACAGTTGAAGGACGATGCAATGGATCTTGGGATAAAAGGCAAGGTTGTCGTCGTAACCGGCGCAAGTCGGGGCATAGGCGAGACGACGGCAAGGCTCTTTGCGCTCCACGGGGCAAAGGTGGCAGTGAACTACTTCAGAGGAGAAACCGACGCCAAACGGATTGTGGACGACATAACTTCAAGCGGCGGCGAGGCGCTCGCCATTGGCGCCGACGTTTCAGACGCCGGGCAGGTACGGGAGATGATAAGAAAGACCGTTGAGCGGTTTTCCCGCGTTGACATACTGGTCAACAACGCGGTGCGGGACTTCAAGCCGACGCCGTTTCTGAAACTCGACTGGGACGACCTTCAAAAGGACATGGACGTTACGCTCAAAGGCGCATTCAACTGCTGCAAGGAGGTCATACCGCTGATGCTCTCGTCCGGCGGCGGCAGGATAATCAACGTCTCCACCATTGCCGTGGAAACGCCTCCGCCCAACCAGTCAAAGTACGTCTGCTCGAAATCCGCGCTTGTCGGGCTGACAAGGAGCCTCGCCGTGGAGTTCGCCTCCAACAACATACAGGTCAATTGCGTGGTTCCAAACTTCGTGGAGACCGATCTCGTCGGCCACATACCCGAAGTCTACAGGAAAAAGATCGCGGACGACACCCCCCTGCGAAGAAACTCCACGGCAACGGACGTGGCCAAGGCCGTCATCTTCCTTGCCTCGTCCTATTCGTCGTTCACGACCGGACAGAAGGTGATGGTTACGGGCGGGGCGCCGCCTTATCTCTAAAAGGTTGCTATGATCAAAAAACTCCTTAAAAAAACATTGAACGAAAAACAGAAGCGCTGCGTCAAATCGAAGTACAACGCGATGCGCGGTTTTGTGATCAACTCTCTCCTGAGCTATAACGCCGACGACCTGAAGGCGGCCATTAAGGAGCTTGGCATACGAGAGACGGACACGGCGCTTGTCCACTCCAACTCCAACCCTGACAGCGGATTCAAGGGCGCGCCGTCGGACGTCGTCGAGTGTCTGGCCAAGCTGCTCGGCGAAAACGGAAATCTTCTCATGGTCTCCATTCCGTTCAGGGGAACGACGTTCGACCATCTGTCCAAAGGGAAGCCCTTTCACAGAGACAGGACGATCTCCATGATGGGACTCATTACCGAGATATTCAGGAGAAGGCCCGGCGTGCTCAGGAGCCTTCACCCTACCCACCCGGTGCTTGCGTTGGGAAAAGACGGCGTGTGGCTGACGACCGGACATGAAAGCTGCGCTGCGCCGTGCGGAGCAGGAACGCCGTTTGAAAAATTCCTCCAGCTTGACGGAAAGATACTGTTCTACGACGTGCCGTTCGGCGCGATCACCTTCTTCCATTACGTCGAGGATGCTGTAAAGGAACTGCTTCCGTTCAACGTCTATCACGACAAGCCGTTCACCGTTAAGGCGTTCGACGAGCGCAAACAGGAACACGTGGTTACGGTCTATGCCTTCAACCCCGTTGTAACGAGAAACGCTTACGCGGTCGAGGAGGAGATGAAGCAACGGGGGCTTGTCAAATACGGCAAGGTCGGCAACTCAAGGCTGATACTGGTGAACGCGAAGGACGTGCTGAGGTGCCAGACCGAGATGATAAAGGCCGGGCGCCTCCCTTACGGGGAGACATCGTCAAGCGCAGGCAAGGGGATAACACAAAATGGATGACAACGAAAAACTGCGCCGATTCATCTTGAGCGAGGTCTGCCCTGAGGCCGGACTAAACGATCTTTCCGACGACGAGCCGCTTATCAGCTCAGGGCTTGTCGATTCGCTCGGCATCCTCAAGATACTCTCCTTTCTCGACGACGAGTTCAACATAAACATCGCCTCGGACGAGATAAAGCACGACAACTTCTCCACCGTCGGCACGATCTGCACCCTCATCGAAAAGAACAGAAATGCAGGTTAGCGTAATAAGCGACAGGGACGGCCTTCTATCCGCAGCCGGAGAATGGACGAGCCTTCTTGAAAAAAGCTCCGGCTGCGCCGTATCTCTGACGCCGGAATGGACAGCGGCATGGTGGGACAACTTCGGCGCTGATAACAGGATGCATCTGGTGGTTGTCCGCCACGGCGGCGCTCTGGTGGGGGTCGCCCCCATGATGGAGGCCGCGGCGAGTTACCGCGGCGTCCATATAAGAAAGATCACCATGATGGCAAACGGCCACTCCCCGGTCGTCGAATTTGTCACGGACAGGGCTATGGATGCGGAGGTGCAAAACGCCATCCTGAGCCACCTTGAAGCCCTGCCCGGGATTGATATGATAGAGTTGCCGCACCTCAACGACAACGGGAGCGCCTGCGCGCCTGTCCTCGACTACATCAAGGAAAGGGGGCTGCGCTACGGGATAAAGCGCGGACTCGAATCTCCCTATATACCGATAGACACAGATTGGGAGACTTTTTTCAGGAGCAAGCATCAGAAGTTCAGGAAGGCTATCAGGCACAAGCTCAACAGGGCCGCCAAATGCGGCGGCGTCAGCGTGGCAAAGGCGACGATCATGGGCGCGGCGGACCATGCCGTGGAGGAGATGTTCAGTATCTCCGGCAAAAGCTGGAAAAAGAAGGCCGGCACAGACCTCTTAAGCGACGGCAACGCGAGCGGGTTCTACAGATCTCTGTGCGACGCGCTCGGACCAAAGGGCCTCATATCCATATGGCTGCTGAGAAAAGACTCCGTCCCGATAGCGTTCGAGTTCCATATCACGCACAACGGGGTCGTCTATCCGCTGCGCGCCGACTACGACGAGTCCTATGCGGACATCTCGCCCGGCTCCGTGCTTGAGTACAGTATAGCAAAGAGCCTGTTCGAGGAGGCCCGTGCGCGGGAATATTACTCATGCGGCCATACCTACATGTACCTGCTCAACTGGTCAAAGCTTACAAGGAAACACGTAACCATCGAGATATTCAGCGGGAATATACGTTCAACAACGCTCCATATCATCGAATACAAGATCATCCCATGCCTTCGCAGGCTCGGCATGAATAAGGTACTATCATGATTTTGAAGAGCCCTCGGAGGCTTTTAAGAGGCCTCCGCGTTATCTCCAAGGACGTCATGGAGATACTCAAGCGCCAGAGCGACTTCCGCTCCGCTACGCCGTCCACATCCACGCTCTTCCTGACATACCGTTGCAACTCAAGGTGTCTTACGTGCGAGATGTGGAAGAGGACGGAGGAAGAGAACAAAAGGGAGATCGGCTTCGATGGGTGGAAGGCTGTGATAGACAAGCTGGCCGCCGCCGGCATAGCAAACACCGAGATATTCGGCGGCAACGTGCTTCTACGCAAGGACCTTCTTATAAGCGTGCTCCGGTATCTGAAGGAAAAGGGCTTCTGCATCCATCTGCCTACCAACCAGATAGGCGTTGATGAGCCGGTCGCCAGGGCCATCGTCGATACCGTGCACCGTGTGTATATCTCCACTGACGGGACAGGCGAAGACCAGAACAGGATAAGGGGCGTTGAGTCCGCGTTCAAGGCGTCGGGAAGTACTACTTCCATGCTTTTGAAGCTCAGGGGAAACAGGCCTGAGCCGCGCCTCATATGCAACACCACCGTCTCAAGCTTTAACGTCGGGATTCTCGAAAACATCTGCGAATACGCCAGGGCGTCGGGTTTTGACGAGATACATTACGAGTATGCGGGCGAATTCACGCGGGAGCATGTTGACAACTCTATCATTGACGGGCTTAGGCCGACCCCCTACTATATGCGCCAGGGCGAATCCATCCTAATAGACCGCTCAACGGCAGCCGGACTCAAAGAGAAACTCAAAAGGATACGCGACAGGTACGGGAGCAAGCATTTCAGGGTGATCACAATAAATATCGATTCGCTGTCGCCGGAGGACTTGAGCGAGGGGACGATACCGCACAAGGAATGCCGCGTCGAGAGGACGGAGGTCACCGTGGACCCATGCGGCAACGTCGTCATCTGCCCGTTCATAAACAATTACATGATGGGAAACCTCGTAAAAGAACAGCTTCAGGCCATCTGGAACAACCCGGCGCACCTCCGGTTCAGGCAGCTTCAGAACAGCGGCTCACTCATGATGTGCGAGCACTGCATCCTCGGGGTGCAGAGGAACCAGGGGCTGATTGGCTCGTGCCGGAGGCTTTACCTCAACAGGATTCAACCGGCGCTGGGCCATTAAGAAATATCCGGTGATAGATAAACTGATGCATATAGCCGCAAGCGCCATCGCCGGGAGAGACGCCCTTGGGTTCCTGACAAAGGCGGCGAGGAAGGCCCAGCGTCTTGTCGTTTGCCGATCAGCGCGGTCCATCTGGTTTTACAGGACCCTGAAAGACCCCATCAAGCCGGTTCAGCCGGGGATGGATGTTGAGATGGTCTTTCTTGCGGAGGACAAGAGCGGGCTTATAGCCTGGCTCAAGGAGAACAGCCGGTCGTTCCCATGGATATACATTGAAAAGGAAGTGGAATCGGCGTTGGCTAACGGGCACATATTCGGGTGCGTCCGCCGCAACGATGAAATAGCCGGGTATGTGAAAATAGGCATCGGGCCGACCTACATACACGACTTCGGCAGGACGATACGGTTCCCGGACGGCGTGGCGTTCATATACGATACCTTCGTGGCGCCTGAATACCGGGGCAAGCGTATAGGCCTGTATGCGGTCAGCGGGGCGTTGAATCACCTCAAACGGGCCGGGTTCAAAGGGGTATGGTGCCACATCGAGGAGTGGAACTGCGCATCGCTCAAGACCTTCATGCGCGCCGGGTTTACCGAGGCGTCGAGGATAAGGTTTATGAGGGTGCTGGGCATGCCTTTGTACATAAGAGGCGACGGAAGGCCCATGATGAAGCTCGAACCTCTCCTTGAAGCACGCGGCAGGGCATCATACAATAGAGGACAGTGAAGATGGAAGACAAGATAAAAGACCTTTTCGCAACAATCTTGAAGATAAAGCCGTCCGAGATTCACGACGATGCAACGCCGGGCGCCCTCTTGAATTGGGACTCGCTGCAACACCTGTTCCTCGTCTCAGGGTTTGAGGAGGAGTTCGGCATCGAAATAGAACCTGAGGAGGCGGTAGATATGTACAAGGACTTCGGCACATTCAAAAGAACCGTACTCAGCAAATTACAGGGAGGTAACTAGGCATGGCAAAATCCACGTTCCGGTCAATCAGGATTGCCGGTATAGCCGCCTCTGTTCCTCGCGGACGCATCAACGTCCTGATCGACAATGAATTCGTCCCGGCTGAGGACAGGGCAAAGATAGCGTCCCTGACCGGCGTCAAGGAATACAGGAAGTCCACGCCCGAGGTCTGCTCATCCGACCTTTGCAAAAAGGCCGCGGCCTCCCTTATGCGCGAGGCGGACATCGACCCCAAGACCATCGACGCCGTGGTATTCGCCACCATGACGCCGGACTATCGCGTTCCGTCCACGGCCTGCATCATCGCCCAGAAGCTCAGTCTTGGCGTGGAGGCCGTTGCTTATGACGTAAACATGGGCTGTTCCGGTTACGTCGTGGGCATGTACAACGCCTGCTCGCTCATACGCGGAGCGGGTTTGAAGCGCGTACTGCTCCTTGCCGGCGACACGCAAACCAAGCTGTGCCATCCTAAGGACAAGAACGTCGTGTTCCTGCTCGGCGACGGCGGCACGGCAACGCTGCTTGAGGCGGATGACGATGAGGGAGACGCAATCAGGATGGAGCTTAAAACCGACGGCTCAAGGTTTGCGAGCCTGTACGTCCCGGCCGGGGGCTTTCGCGCGCCGTCAACGGATGCGACCCGCGAATTGAGACAGAGACCGGACGGAGGAGTGCGCTCCGACGAGAACCTGTACATGGACGGCATGGAGATATTCAAATTTTCCTCAACCGACGTGGTCAGCACCATACAGGGTTTCATGGACGCCGAGGGCATCAAGCCTGAAGGTACGGACTACCTTATACTGCATCAGGCAAACAAATTCATGAACGACAAGATCGCAAGGAAGCTCAAGTTCCCGGCTGAAAAGGTCTTATACAGCATAGGCGTATACGGCAACACCGGTTCGGCCTCCATACCGCTCACCATTGTTCATAACAGGGCGCTGTTTGCCGGCAGGAAAGGCGTGAGCGCCGTCATATCCGGGTTCGGCGTGGGCCTTTCATGGGGAGTCGGGCATATCGTGCTGGATAATATAGTCTGCCCTGCGATAGAAGAATGCTGAAAACGCTGGAAGAAATAGCCGCTGAGATTGATACCTACCAGTTCAACGACTACCTGCGCCATCTCAATATCGTTGATGAGGCCGCGCTCACCGGTCTGGCCCCGCTTCGCATCGCTGTCTTGAGGAGCTATACCGCCGAGCTTTTGGAGCCTGTCTTAAAACTCAGGCTCATGGCCGCCGGATACAAGCCTGAAATGTCCTTCGGCGGCTTCGGAGGGTACGCTCAAGAGATACTCGACGAACAAAGCGCGTTGTACGCCTTCAAGCCAAACGTCGTGCTCCTCCTCACAAGGCTTGAAGAGCTTATGCCTGATTTTATTGACGGCTTCGGGGATAAGACCTCAAAGGAATGGGAAGAGGCCGTTGACACAGCGGCAAATACCCTCGCGCAACTCGTGGATACGGCCGGAAAAAGGATGCCGTGCCGGATGATAGTCCAGAACATGAGCCTTACCGATCCGTACTTCGGCATCCATGACGCTCAACAAGAGAGCGGCCAGAGGTATCTCGTGGACAGATTCAACAAGGCGCTGGCCTCAAGGCTCGGCTCCATGAAAAACGCCTTTATCTGGGAGTTCGACGGACTCATCAGACGCAAGGGATGGGAGACCTTCCTTGACGCCAAACTGTGGTACACGTCGCGAAGCCCGTACAAGCAATCGGCTTATCTCCATATAGGCGCGGACATCGCAACTCATATCCTGAGCGCCTCGGGCCGCGTCAAAAAGTGCATCGTTCTCGACCTCGACAACACGCTCTGGGGCGGCATCGCCGGAGAGGACGGCATTGACGGCGTAAAGCTCGGACACGACTATCCGGGATCGTGTTACCGCGACTTTCAGAAGGGGCTTTTGAGGCTTGTAAACCGCGGCCTGATACTTGCCGTGAACAGCAAGAACAACGAACAGGACGCCTTGGAGATCATAGAAAAACATCCGTACATGACGCTTAGAAAACATCACTTCGCGGCAATGAGGATAAACTGGAACGACAAGGTCTCCAACATGAGAGAGCTGGCATCAGAGATCAACATCGGGCTTGAGAGCATGATATTCATCGACGACAGCGAGCCTGAATGCGCCCTTGTCGCCGAGAGATGCCCTGAGGTGAGCGTCGTGCATCTGCCGAACAAGCCGTACCTCATCCCCGGCGCGCTTAACGCCCTCCCCTACGTCGAAAACATCACCCTGACGGACGAGGACAGAAAAAAGAGCGGGATGTACAAGGCGCAGATCGAAAGGAAGGAGTTTGAAAGATCCGTCGCAAACCTCGATGATTTTCTTGCCGGGCTTTGCATCGAGGCGACGATAGAGCCTGCAAACGGCTTTTCGATCTCCCGTATAGCTCAACTTACGCAAAAGACCAACCAGTTAAACCTTACCACGAGAAGATACGCCGAGGCTCAAGTGCAATCCTTCATGGACTCGGCCGACTCATGCGTATATTCCGTTGCCTCGAAAGACCGCTTCGGCGACAACGGCATAGTCGGCGTCTTCATACTCAGATTCGCGGGTGACGACTGCCTGATAGACTCTTTTCTGTTAAGCTGCCGCGTCATCGGACGAAACATCGAATCGGCCATGATGGCGATAATCGCGGCAGAGGCAAGGGCGCGCAAGGCAGAGACTATCACGGGCGAATACCTGCCGACGCCGAAAAACAAACCCGCGTCCGACATGTACGCCAAACTCGGGTTCAGCAAGATAAACGACACCCATTTCAAGGCGTCCCTCGACGCTCTGCCCTTTGACTGCCCGCCTTATATAAAACTGACTTGCCGCGCCTAAACATCCTCAACAAACAATCACGGAGGACATACAAATGGCTTCAACCAGCGTAAACGGCCTCAAATTGTCAAAGGGCGTAACCGCCGTAATACCGGCGAGGAACGAGGAGCCGTCGATCGGCGGCATAATAGAGCGCGCGAAGCCTCACTGCGACGAGATAGTCGTGGTGGACGGACACTCGAAGGACAAGACGATCGAAGCAGCCAAACAGCACGGCGCGCGGGTGGTATCGGACAATAAAAAGGGCAAGGGAGACGCCATAAGGGTAGGCGCTCTGGCCGCAAACTACGACATCGTGGTCTTTCTCGACGCGGACGGTTCGCACGATCCGGCCGATATACCGCGCCTTGTCGAGCCGATAAAACGAGGGACTGCCGACCTTGTCATAGGCTCTCGCGGCAGGGGCGGAAGCGACGAGCTTCACGGCGACATCGAAAAGCTCATGCGCCTCGTGGGGAGCGACCTGATCCTCATCGGCATAAACATGCGCTGGAAGCAGACCCTCACCGACTCACAGAACGGCTTCAGGGCCATACGCACGGACGTTATACGCTCATTGGGTCTGACGGAAAACATCACTACCATAGAGCAGGAGATGACCATGAAGTGTCTAAAGCAAGGGCATCGCGTGGACGAGGTGCCTACGCATGAATACGCCCGCACCCACGGCACGTCCACGATAAAGCTGAGAAGGGTGTGGTTCAGGTACATATACAGCTTCCTTAAAAACCTCGTCTGATGCGGCCATTCATTATGAACGCATACATCAACCTTCTCAAAAACATAATATCGTCGAACTTCGGAAGAGCTGCGTTTCCATATAAGCTCACCTTTGCCGTCACCTATCGTTGCAACTACAGATGCAAGACGTGCAACATCTGGCAAAAGGATACAAAGGATGAGCTTACCCTTGACGAGATAAAGGAGTTCTTCCGCAAATCGAACAAATTCAACTGGATCGACTTCACCGGCGGCGAGGTGTGGCTGAGAAAGGACTTTACCGAGATAGTCCGCGCCGCCATTCAAAACTGCTCGAACCTTGTCCTCCTTCACTTCCCCACCAACGGCTACATGACCGATAAGATCGTAAGCGGCGTCAGGGAGATAATGAGGATGCGGCCTCCGAGGCTCGTCATAAGCTGTTCCACGGACGGAAACGAGGCGGTAAACGACTTCGTGCGCGGACAAAAGGGCGGATGGTTAAGGCAGATCGAGACATACAAACAACTTCGCGCAATACCCGGGGTCAACGTATTCCTCGGCATGACGCTCTCGTCCTACAACGCTGGCGAGTACGCAAAGGCGTATGAGGCCGCGAAAAAGGAGTGCCCGTGGCTCAAACCCACGGACTTTCATATAAACATAGCGCACGAGTCCGCGCACTACTACGGCAACGCCGGTGCGGGCATCGTTGACAAGGATATTGCGCGGGTCATCACCGAGGTGGATGGGTATCGAAAGGCGCGAGGGGCGCCTCTCAATCCATTCGAGATAACGGAGAGGCGCTACCTGAAACACGTCAAAAAATATCTGACGACGGGCGTAACGCCCATGCGCTGTCAGGCCCTTAGGGCGTCCTGCTTTCTCGACCCTTGCGGCAACGTCTACCCGTGCGCCATGTACAACGCAAAGGCCGGGAATATCAGGGAGACCGGCTTGGACCTGTCGGCCATATGGAGCCGCGAGCGCGCCGTAAAACTCCAAAAGGCCATCTGGGAGTACAACTGCCCGCAGTGCTGGACGCCATGCGAGGCATACCAGAGCATCTTCGCAAACATCCTCGGCAACAGGAACACCACGCTTAAGATGGTCGAGGCGACAAAATCAAAAAAGGACGATAGTCTGGAAAGGCCAAACCAGTGAACTTCAAACCCAGTACGAACAGAGACGGCTCATGGCTTCAATGGGTTGTCCTCGGCGCGATAATCGCTCTCGGCGCGATCATCCGCCTCTACTGCATGCACGGCTTGTGGGGGGCCGACGACGCTGAATATGCGCGTCTGGCCAACGCGCTGGCCAACGGCAACTTCACCTCCTTCGTTCAGGAGAATTACATAACGAGCTTCAACGCGCCGGCGCATCTGCCGTACAGGATGGCGCTCATAGCGCCGCTCGCCGTAATATTCCGG
>JACRCE010000027.1 GCA_016213015.1 Deltaproteobacteria bacterium
ATGGCAGGTGAAAGAAATGTTCGCGCGCCGACCTTATACGACGGCCTTGTCATCTCCATGAACCTTTTCAGGGATGCGGTAGAGACGATAAAAAAGAGAAAGAGATAGGAAAGACGGCGCGGTCTGCATGGCCTTCCTGATAGACGATATGCTCGTATGGCTCGCGGACAAGCTCCAAGAGGCCGCCGAGGCCGAAATGTATGATGAGTCAGCGGTGCGCGCTTCGCTCTTGAACCTGCAGATGCGCCTTGAGATGGGCGAGATAGACGAGCAATACTACATGAGGCAGGAGACAACGCTCTTGAAGAGGTTGGAAGAGATAAGAAGATACAGGGAAAAGAACCGACAGTTTGCTGAAAAACTCTAAGGAAGCTCTGATTAATTCGCCGACCCGTCATTCTCGCTCCGCGTAGAATCTCGTCTTCAAGGAAATCAACAACTTAGAGATTGCCGCGCCGCGAAAGCGCGGCTCGCAATGACAAAATAAGAATTAATCAGAGGTTCTCTAATTTTTGTTAAGGCGCCGGTGAAAAAGCGAACCGATGCAAGAAAAAACGGAAAAGAAAACGTTGCCTCCAAAACCAATAAAAAAAGAGGTAAGAGCAAGATGACGACCTCCATGGGAGATGTAATTATCAAGGCAAGAAGCGAGATGAAAAGACTCACCGGGCTTGAGGCGGCCTCGACGGTAAAGACGGTGAAGGACGAGTCGGGATGGCGCTTGTTGGTCGAGATGATAGAAAAACGGTCAATCCCGGACAGCATGGACATACTCGCTACTTACGAGATACTGATGGACGACAACGGCAACCTCATGGAGTTCAACCGCAAGGGTATGCGCAAGCGCGTGGACACAGCGGTAAGCGAAGGTTAGCGGTGACGCGGAGGGGAGGCGGGCGCATGGCGGCACAGGCAAGACCGATAACGATGAGTAACAGCCTTGGCTTGGCGGACGTCGTTGACAGGGTCCTTGAGAAGGGAGTCGTGATAGACGCGGACATCGCCATATTCATAGCGGGCACCGAGCTTCTCAATATAAGGATCAGGGCGGCGGTGGCCTCATTCGAGACCGCGGCCAGATACGGCCTTGAGTTCCCGTCCGGGGTAGACCGCGCTCTTTCGTCATGGCAGGGCGCCGTAGAGGCAAAGGAGAGCTGTCCCGGTTGCGGGAAGAGGCAGTCCGCGAAGGCGCTTCTTGAGAAGGCCTGCCCGTGGTGCGGGTGGGTAAGCGCCTTGTCGAAACAGAGGGCACAGCCCGTTGGTGGAGCATAATGGATACGCTTATGACCAAGGCGCAAGGGTTGAACGCCCCAGCCAAATACCTTTACGGGGTGATAGGTTTGAACGGGAGGCGCGCAATAGCCCCCCTTACATCTGACGACAAAGGCAACAAGGTTTATACCATAGCGTATAAAGACATCGCCTGCGTGGTCTCCGATTCAACAAGCTCATGCCCTGATCCGTCCGACAAGGAGGCGCTCATCCGCCATCTGATAGCGCATCAGTCCGTTATGGAAAAGGTGATGGCTGAACATACGATTGTTCCCATAAGGGTCGGGGTGAGGCTCGGCATGGCGCGCGAGGTCGAGTCCGTCCTTGAGAGCGGCTACGGAGAATTCTCAAAGAGGCTCAAGAGATTCGACGGGAAGGTGGAGGCCGACGTTACGGCGTCATGGAGCGATCTTAACCTTGTCATAAAAAAGATAGCCGAGGAAGACCCGGAGATCAGGGAGATGAAAAACAAGGTTTCTTCGTTGCAGGCCAAGGACAATCTCGCCGAAAGGATAAAGATAGGCTCCATGATAAAGGACGCCCTTGACAGGGAAAGGGAGCGCATCCGGGCAGAGGTGAAGAGCGCTCTGAACGGTTTGGCATCGGCAGCCGTTGACCACGGCGGAGCGGACGAAAAAGTAGTCATGTCCTGCGCCTTCCTGATGGAGAAAGAAGGGGTTGACGCGTTCTTTTCCGTGCTTGATGAATTGAACGGGAGGTATCAAGGCGCGTTGAACATCAAGTGCGTCTCACCGCTGCCCCCGTATTCTTTCAGCGCTATGGATATCAGGAAGGTCGGATACGAGGAGGTCATACTGGCAAAGGAGACTATCGGGCTTGGCGCGGAGGCGTCCACCGATGATATCAGGGAGGCTTACACCCGGGCAACGCTCAAGTATCACCCTGATACCGACCGAGGAAACCCTGCCCTCGGCCACAGGTTCGAGGAGATAACGAAGGCTTACCGACTGCTCAAAAAATACTGTCAAGGCCGGGCATGTTCCTTCAAAGAAGAGGCGTTTGAGGGGTTTTTTATCGTCGAGCCGATAGATCCCCATTAAGGAAGCTCTGATTAATTCGCCGACCCGTCATTCTCGCGCAGCGTAGAATCTCGTCTTCAAGGAAATCAACAACTTAGAGATTGCCGCGCCGCGAAAGCGCGGCTCGCAATGACAAAATAAGAATTAATCAGAGCTTCCTTA
>JACRCE010000025.1 GCA_016213015.1 Deltaproteobacteria bacterium
ATTCTTATTTTGTCATTGCGAGCCCAGCACCACTTTGGATTACGAAAGCATGTTGTTTGACAAATCTCCTCGTGCAACAAAGTGGTGCTGGGCGCGGCAATCTCTAAGTTGTTGATTTCCTTGAAGACGAGATTGCTTCGCTTTGCTCGCAATGACGGGTCGGCGAATTAATCAGAGCCTACCTTTCTTTCAAGAAAGGCAGGTCGTCATGTATCATCTGCAGCCCCTTAAGCGTCAAATATTCATCGGCCTCGTCAATACGCCTGCAAACCGGCGCAAAGAGTCCGGCAAAGCCGCCGGTGGCCACCGTCATCGGTCTTTGGCCGGTTGGATAGCCCTCCTTGGCCATTCGTTCTATCATGCCGTCCACCATTGCGGCGAAACCCCAAAAGACGCCGGAACGCATGGCGCTTGAGGTGTTTTTTCCGATAACGTGGTCGGTCTTTACCACGTCCACCAGCGGCAGTTTGGCCGTATTTTCAAAAAGCGCTTTGGCCGCAAGGCCGGGCCCCGGGGCTATGGCCCCTCCCGCGAAACTTCCGTCAACGCTCACGAGGTCAAAGGTGCACGCAGTGCCGATGTCAACCACTATCAAGGCGCAATTCCAGCGACTGTGCGCGGCCAGCGCGTTTACGAGCCTGTCCGCGCCCACTTCAAGAGGGGCATCAACAAGCGCCTTGACGGGCAAGGCAACGTCATCGCAAACGAATACCGGCTCAACGCCGATATAACGGTTGACGGCGGCCCGCATGACCGGCACAAGAGACGGCACGACCGAACACGCTATCGCGGCCTTTATCATGCCCGGCCCGATTCCGGCGGAGACGCAAGTCTCTTTGAGCAGTATACCATACTCGTCGAAGGTGCGCCCTAAAACGGTTGAAAGGCTGAATACGGCCCTCATATCACCCGCGTCGAATACCCCGGCGCTTATACGGCTGTTGCCTATGTCAACGGTAAGAAGCATGTTCACCCGTCATTTTATATGAAGCCGAGGCCATAAGCAAACTATTTGCCTTTTTCTTTCAAAAAGCGGCGCGGGCGCAATATCCTTATTCGTCAGCACACTCGCTTATTCCCAATTAAAAGTTTTTTGGCCCACCTTTTTTACAAAAAAGGCGGGTTGACTGCCCCTGCCTGATGATGTTAATGTGTCGCTAACGCCTCATCAAGAAAGGACATGACGCTTGAATCTTGCCTCTATAAAAAGTCAGCCGGGTCTATTGGACATGGTCATGGGCGCCGGGCTTATGGTACAGCTCGTGCTCCTCGTGCTCTTTTTCTTCTCAATCGCTTCATGGGCCATAATCATCTATAAGATGAGGCTCCTGAAAAAGGCCGAAAACGAGACCGCGGACTTTTCCGAGCTTTTCTGGAGGAAGAAAAACTTCAAGGAGACGCACGCCGCGTTGAACGAATTCAGGCATACCCCGCTCGCGCCGGTCTTCGCCGCCCTGTACGCGGAGCTTGTCTCGGCTAAACCGGGCAACGAAGGCCAGGCAAACGCCCTGAGCAGGGACGACGTAGACAGATTGAGGCGTGTGCTCGCAAAGGCCGTCGCAGTCGAATCCGCAAGGCTCGAATACGGCGTGCCGTTCCTAGCCACCTCAGGCAGCGCCGCGCCGTTCATAGGGCTTTTCGGCACTGTCTGGGGCATAATGAACTCCTTCAGAGAGATCGGCGCAAAGGGCGCGGCCTCATTGGCCGTTGTAGCGCCCGGCATCTCGGAGGCGCTCATCGCCACCGCGATGGGGCTTGCCGCGGCCATCCCTGCCTCTATCGGCTACAACCACCTCGTTACGAGGCTCGGCAGGATCAACACGGAAATGGAGTCCTTTGCCTCGGACATATTGAACATCATAGAAAAACAACTCCCGCGCACATAAGAAAGAGGCGCGATGCTTGAGACCGGCAAAAACAAAAAACTCCTGTCGCAGATAAACGTAACGCCGTTCGTGGACGTCTGTCTGGTGCTCCTCGTGATATTCATGGTTACGGCCCCCATGATGCAGACCGGGGTGGACGTAAAGCTCCCGCAGGTGGAGGCCGGAGAGGTAAGCGCTGACGAGGAGCCTCTTGTCGTAGTTGTCACGAGCGCAAGACGGGTATTCATAGGGAGCCGCGCCATTGCCGTGAAGGAGATTAAAACCGAACTGGGCGCGAGGCAATCAAAGGGGCGGATGGTGCTCTTGAAGGCCGACGAGACCGTCCCTTACGGCGTCGTAATGGCCGCCCTGTCGGAGATAAAAAAAGCGGGCATAGAGAAGGTCGGCATGATGACCGAGCCGTTGGATGAAAAAGGCAGATGATCGGCGCGGGCGGTCTTAAGAGCGCCGTGGCCGCGTCTTTAATCGCGCACACGATCATCGCCATCGCGGCAATCGCGCTGTATGGCGCCCCTCAAAAAAAACTTTTCGTTGCGCCGAACTATACGGTCGTATCCATCGCCTCTCCTTCGACCCCCTTCAATTCCACCTTGTTAACGGGGGAATCCAAACCGGCCTTACCCGGCGCACCCAATGTACCCAGTGTAATAGGGATCCCTAGCGCGTCTCCTGAAAAACCGGTCAAGACGACAAAGATCGCAAAGGAAACGGAAAGGCCGATCAAGACCGACGTTGGCGCGGCCATAAAAAAGATCGAACGCAAGGCGCAAAAGGAAAAGGCGCTGGAGAGAGATAAAAGAGACGTGGAAACGGCTATCGAATCCATCAAAAAAAAACAAGTTGGGAAATCCGTCAAGGGAGCGCCGCATATCCCCCCTGACAAGGGGGGATTAAAAGGGGTTGCAACGACTGTGCCCGTTCCCATGACGGCCGACCAAAAGGCTCAGGCCGGGACAACCGGAGCCTCGCTTACGCAGGAAAACCTTTCGGCCGGATACCCGGCCTACTACGCGCTCATACGCGACCGCGTGCAGGAAAACTGGAAATACCCATTTCAGGACGACAAGGCGCTTATAACCATATCCATGAAGATAGGCAGGACCGGCGCCCTGCTCGACGTTGCGCTTGAAAAAGGCTCCGGCAACGCCCTTCTCGACTCTTCTCTCATAAACGCGGTAAAAAAGGCCGCGCCTTTCCCCCCCTTGCCGCACGGCTTTGAAGGGGACTTTCTTGAAACCGGGATCAGGTTTTGCCAAGGTTGTGCGGAATGACAAAAATAATAATCACGCTGACGCTAACCCTTCTTGCCGTTTTCTGCCGATCGACGCAGGCTAAGGTCTATATAGACCTGTCCGCGCCGACGGAGAGGAAACTGCCGATCGCCATAGAGGAGTTCACGGAAATAGCGGGCTCCGGCAAGGAGGGCGACGTAAAAAACGCGCTCATGGGCGCTCTGAAATCAGACTTGAACTTCTCCGGCCTCTTTAATATCCTGCCCGCGGCCTTGGCCAAACCATCGGCGCGCAGCGTTGAGGACGCCTCCGCCTGCGACAAGTGGAGGCCGTTCGGGGCCGACGCGCTGATAACCGGCGCTTATGCGATCGACAATGACTCAGTCTCCCTTGAGGTAAAGCTGTTCGACTGCGTCGCCGGAAAACGGATCATGGGGAAGAAATATATCGGTTCGATCACGAACCCCGGACGCCTCGTCCACTACTTCGCGGACCAACTTTACGAGGAGCTGACCGGAAAAAAGGGCATATTCTCCACAAAACTCCTGTTCGTCTCCGGCGCGGCGGGCAACAAGGAGTTGTACGTCTCGGATTACGACGGCAAGAACGTATTCCGCCTTACCCGCAACAACTATATAGACTTATCTCCCCGGTGGTCGCCCGACGGGACAAAGGCGCTCTTCGTGTCGTACAAATCGGGCTGGCCGTGCCTGTATGTCCTTGATTTGAAAACCGGCAAGGACTCTGCCATATCGTGCAAACAAGGTCTCAACATCGGCGGCGCCTTCTCTCCCGACGGAAATCTAATCGCACTTACCCTCTCTCTCGAAAAGGATTCGTCCCCGGAGCTTTATTCTCTCGACTTGAGGACCGGAGGGTATACGCGGCTTACGTCGAACCACGGGATTGACGTCTCCCCAAGCTGGTCGCCGGACGGCGAAACAATCGCCTATACCTCAGATACCTCTGGCAATCCGCATATCTTTGTGCTAAGAATAAAGGGTAATGCCAAGGCGCAAAGGCTCACCTTCGACGGCAAGTACAACTCAAGCCCCGCCTTCTCGCCTGACGGAAAACGGATAGCGTATGCCCGCGCCGACGACGGCAGGTTCAACGTCTGGCTGATGGACGCCACCGGACAAAACCAGACGCAACTTACGTTCGAAGGGAACAACTCAAACCCTTCGTGGTCGCCGGATGGAAGACACATAGTATTCAGCTCAAGCGTCAACGGCAAATCCTCTCTTTACATTATCCGCCCCGACGGACAAGGGCTGAAGAAACTTACAACCGGCATAGGCGATGAAAAAACGCCTGCATGGTCTCCCTTCATCCAGTAACGCGACTACGTACCGGAGGATGCGCGATGAGCCGCGGCAACGCAAAGATTATAATCGTTTTTTTCATGGCCGTGTCGATGATTACCGGTTGTGCCGGACACGAAAAGACCGAGGATATCTCGTCCACGGCGCCCCTTGCCATCGAGACCGCCAAACAGACTGCGCCTGAACCGGCGGGGACAAAAGAGGTTGAGATAGTTCCTCCAGACACGATGCCCGTTTCCGCCTCCGATACTGCTCAGCCGCGCCAACTTGCCTCCGAAACGATAAAACAGGAGGAAATAAAGGCAATGGACGGGCAAGTGAAAAAGGCGGCGCTCCAAACCATCTACTTCGATTACGACATGTATATCATCAGGGACTCCGAAAAGGACAACCTTGCCATGAACGCAAAATGGCTCTCTGCAAACAAGACGGCCAAGGTGCGGATAGAGGGTCACGCGGATGAACGCGGAGAAGAAGAGTATAACCTTGCCCTCGGCGATAAAAGGGCAAGAGGCGTCAAGAACTACCTTCAGTCAATGGGCATAGATCAAGAACGCCTTTCAACCCTGAGCTACGGCGAGGAACGCCCGGCGGCACAAGGACAGGACGAGACGGCGTGGGCGAAGAACAGACGGGTTGAATTCAAGTTGATAAACTAAGAAGGACTCATTCAAACTAATGCCCATAAAACCACGGATATATGCGCTCATGTTGGTTGCGTCAGTTGCCATGACGGCCTGCGGCCCCGGCTTTCCGATAATGACGAGGGAGCAGGAGGCGCTGTATCAGAACATCGACCGGCTCGTAAAGGAAGAGGCGCTGATGAAGGCGCGGATGCAGGCCGTCGAGTCCGGCAACGCGGAGGCAACTCAAGCGCGCAAGGACTCCGATTCCATAAGAAGGTCGATTGCCGAAGCTCAGGCGGAGGTTGAAAAGATTCGTCAGGAGTTCGCCTTTGTTCAAGGCGCAATGGAGGAGCAGGGGCATAAAAAGACGGAGACAACAGAGGCGGTCAAATCGCTGGGGAACGCGATAGCCTCGATAAACGCAAGGCTTGCGGCCATCGAGAACGTGGTTAAAGACACTGAAAAGAACGCGCTCGCGCAGCGGGATGCCTCCGTTGCCAATGAAAAACGCGCCTCTGACATGCAGGGGCGCCTCCTTGCCGTCGACAGAAGGGTAGACGCGCTGGAAAACAGCGTGTCGGCCATGCTTGCCGAGCCGTCCGCGAAAAAGGCGGAGCCTCAAAAAGACCCCGACGCGCTCTACGCCTCGGCGCACAAGCTGATAATCGCCAAGGACTATGCAGAGGCCGTTCAGGAGCTTGAGTCGTTCGTCTCCGCGTATCCGAACCACAAACTTGCGGGGAACGCGCTGTACTGGCTGGGCGAGGCGCACTACGCAAGGGGCGAATGGGAAAAGGCCATCCTCGAATTCGACAAGGTCATAAAGCTGCATCCTAAGACGGAAAAGGCGGCAGGCGCCATGCTCAAGCAGGGTTACGCCTTTGAAAAACTCGGCTCAACCAAGGAAGCGTCCGTGCTTTTCAAGGCCGTAATAGAAAGGTTTCCAAAGACGCGGGAGGCTGAACTCGCAAGAAAACGCCTCAAGAAAAAGTAGCAAGACTACCACCACTCTTTCACGCCCGGCGCGCACCATTCAAAAGCCCCTTCTCCATAGTTACAAGCGCCGGAGACAAGCAACGGGAGAAACCACCATGCTCTCCAAGGCTCTGATCGTCGTCGGCACGGAAGGCGGATTCAAAGCGATAACCTCCGCGCTCAAAGGCACATTCTCTCACTTCATCAAGGCAAGAGACTGCGACGGGGCGGCCCGCGCCTTTGAATCCGAACAGCCTGAGTGCGTTATCGTGGCCTCGGACACGGACGCCATCGAGGCGTGCGCCGCGGCGGGGATCATCCGGGGCATGAAAAACGGGGGCCATGTCCCCATAATCATGCTGTTTGCAAACGTCGGCAGGCCGATCGACGCCAAGCTGGCGGGCTTCGACGCGGGCGCAAGCGACTGCCTTGTGGAGCCTTACGAGACGGTTGAACTCGTATTGAGGGTCAACGCCGCTCTCAAGAACTTCAAGGTCGTGCGCGACATAAGAGATGAGAACATAAAACTGTCGCGCCTTGCCGTAACCGACGAACTCACCGGCCTTTACAACAGAAGATACTTCTTCGAGGTCGTCCAGTCGCAGATGGCGCTCGGCACGAGGCACGGCTTCAAGATCGCCTGCCTTTTGCTCGACATCGACCATTTCAAACAGGTGAACGACACCTTCGGCCACGCCGCCGGGGACGAGATACTGAAAAAAACAGGAGCCATCCTGAACACCTCGAGGCGCGACGGAGAGTTGCTTGCGAGACTCGGCGGTGAGGAGTTCGTGATATGCCTTTTCAACACGGACTCGGAAAGCTCGCTCCTTGCGGCGGAAAAATTCCGCAACCTCATAAAGGCGCATGATTTTTCATCGCCGCTTCACCCGACTGCGCGGCTTACCGTCAGCATAGGCATCGCCGTATATCCGCAAAAACACAAGCTGACCATCGACGACCTTATCCGCGCCGCCGATAAGGCCATGTACCTGTCCAAGAACGACGGCAGGGACCGCGTAACCATATACGAGGAATCGGGCGAATTGCCGTAAGCGGCCCGCCAACCAATGCTCACGAAGGTTTCCATAACAAGATGTCCTGACTACGAAAAGGCCGCGCTCAAGCGGACGCTTGAGGAGGCCGTGGGCCTTCTCGGCGGGATACGCTCATTCGTAAAGCCGGGCGAGAAGATACTCATCAAGCCCAACCTCCTTGCGGCAAAGGAGGCCGGGAGCGCGGTAACGACGCATCCAGCGGTCATTGCCGCGGTCATCGACATGGTGAAGGCCGCGGGGGCAGAGCCGTTCGTGGGCGACAGCCCGGCCCTCGGCTCGGCCGCAAAGGTGGCCGAAAGATGCGGCATAATGCGGGTCTGTTTGGAAGCAAATGCGCCTATAGTGGACCTCAAGACTCCGGTAGTCGTCGACAACCCGGCAGGACACAGATTCAAACGGCTTGAGGTTTCAAAGGAGACGTTGAACGCCGACGGCATAATCAACGTAGGCAAGCTCAAGACGCACGTGCAGACGTATCTTACGCTCGGCGTAAAAAACACCTTCGGGTGCGTACCCGGCAAATTGAAGGCCCAGTGGCACTTAAGCGCGGGCATTGACACGGCCGCCTTTGCCGACATGCTCCTCGACCTTCACCTCTTTCTTGCCCCGCGCCTCAATATCATAGACGGTATAACGGCAATGGAGGGCAACGGCCCAAGCGCCGGAGCGCCCCGGCAAATAGGACTCCTCTTCGCAAGCCCGGACGCCGTTGCAATGGACACGGCCATTACGCTCGCGCTTGGGGCGCGGCCAAAGGACGTGCCCATACTTGAGGCGGCGCGCAGGAGGGGCATCGAGCAGGTTAAAGACGACGGATTCGACGTTTGCGGCGTGCCGCTCCATGAGGCGCGCGTAAAGGGATTCAAATTCCCGCCGCTCGTGAGCGTGAACTTCGGCGCGTCGTTGCCGTACTTCATCGACAAGCGGCTCAGACGCGCCCTGACATCAAGGCCGCGGGTAGACCATAAAAAATGCACGCTCTGCGGCGTCTGCGTTGACGTATGCCCGCCTTCGATCATGGATAAATCCACAAAACTTTCGATAGATTACGACAGGTGCATCCGTTGCTACTGCTGCGGCGAGATATGCCCGAGGGGCGCCATCACGCCGGTGGACGGCTGGCTCAAGAAGATAATTCCGGGGCTGTGAAAGGCGGGTATCGGTGGACGGTTATCGGTTATCAGTGAAGGTAAAAGATTTCTCTTTTACACGGTTCACGCTCACGGTTCACGGCCTTATTGCGCCTTGACCGGCTTTCGTTGTATATTTATAGTATGAAACTACCGTGCATTTTCTTGAGCGCATTTCTTGTCATGCCCATTACGGCGATTGCCGCAGGCGGCAACACCGCGCCGCAATCAGACGTGTTGAGCATACCCATCACGAAGGACTCGACCGGCGGCCCGGACGGCTGGACCATAAAAGAATGGAGCGGCAAGGCCGAAATTACCGTCGTCACCGACGCATCAGGCGAGGCGCTGCACCTCAAAAGCGCGGGCACGTCAACGGCGCTATCCAAGGACGTCTCCTTCGATATAAAGGATCGCCCGCGCCTCAACTGGCGCTGGAAGGTTATAGCCCTGCCGAAGGGCGCGGACGTTCGCCTAAAGAGCACGGACGATCAGGCGGCACAGGTCTACGTCATATTCCCAAGGTGGCCGTCGGCTATCAACAGCAGGATCATAGGTTACATCTGGGATACGAGCGCGCCAAAGGGTCTGGAGATGACAAGCACGAAGACCTCCACCACGAAATACGTGGTCATGCGGAGCGGACGGGACGGGCTTGGCCAATGGCTCGCGGAAAGCAGGAACGTCTACGAGGACTACAAGCGGCTCTTTAACGAGGAGCCTCCGTTGGTCGGGCGCGTATCCGTGATGATAGACTCCGACGACACGGCCACTGCTGCCGAGAGCTACGTGGCTGACATATACTTTTCAAAGCAATAAATGGGATACTGGAACAAACTAAAGGCCAACTGGTACAGACGCGCCCTTGACTACTCGGGCCTTCCATCCGCCGCGCTCGGCGTGATACTGCCGCATTCGGCAAAGGCAAAGACCTTTCTCGACGCGGGGTGCGGATGCGGAACCCTCGCTCTCCCGCTGGCAAAGGCAGGAAAGACAGTAACCGCGCTTGATCCATCCAAGGCCATGCTCGACATCCTCGTCCATGACGCGCGCATCCTCGGACTTCAAAAAAAGATAAAACCGATTCTCTCGGAATGGGCCGATGCGGATATTCAAAGGCACGACGTAATCGTCTGCTCCAACGTGCCGGAGCTGTTGAAGGAGCCGCGTGCGTTCATAACAAAGGCGAACGTCCTCGCAAGAAAGGCCGTGTTTCTGATTGTCAACGCGGACCCCAAAGCCGACAAGTTCTACTACAAGGAACTGTACCCCCTGCTTTTCAACAAGGAGTTCACGGAACGCGGCGGATACATCAGCACGTATACTACGCTTGCCGACATGGGAATCTTCGCAAACGTCAGGATAATCGACTACGACTTCGACCAGCCCTTCGACTCCGTTGACGAGGCCGTTCTATTCTGGAAGGAGTACCTTGGACTCGTTACCGGGGAACATGACTTAAAACTCAGGGCGTACCTGTCGAAAAAACTTGTCAAAAAAAAGAAGACGCTTCTCGCAAGGTTTCATAAAAAATCGGCGGTGATATGGTGGGACTTACCTTTCTTGAAAGACCGGTTGCCGGACGGCTCGCGCTGAAAGCGCGATAAGACCGGCTTCAAAATGAGCAATTCCTTGCCGGAGTAACCTGCGGTTAGCCAACGGTAAGCCAAAGAACTTTAATCAGGAACAAGCACAAGGGCTGACGATTGGATATGTGTTGCCTCTCACGCTATGACACGAAATAAGCGTCTTAAGGAAGCTCCGATTTATTCCTATTTTGTCATTGCGAGCCCAGCACCACTTTGGATTATGAAAGCGTGTTCCTTGGCAAATTCCTTCGTGCAACAAAGTGGTGCTGGGTTGATTTCCTTGAAGACGAGATTGCTTCGCGGAGCGAGAATGACGGTTTATGACGGGTTAGCGAATTAATCAGACCTTCCTTAAGCGTCGCTGAGCTTACGGCCGGCGGCCTTAGAAGCTGTGGCTGCTCTTCATCAGCAGGCTTACCCCAAGGTAGGTGAACATTACCACGAAAAAACCTATTACGGTGGCGATTGAAAGGCCGGTTCCTCGCCACTGTCTCACGTAGTATGCGTGCATGGCCCCGGCGTAGTAGAACCAGACGATGAACGACCAGATTATCTTCGGCTCCCACATCCAGTAGACACCCCACGCGAGGTATGCCCATATCGCGCCCGCGAACATCGAGAGGGAAAACAGGAAAAAACCCCAAAGCACGGAGCGCGAGGCGATCTCCTGATACCTCTTGAGCGCGCCGGCATCCTGACGCGCCTGATGCACGAGATACAAAACCGCGCCTGCAAATGCAAGGGTAAAGAGCGCGTAAGCGGCAAAGGAGGCCGTAACGTGCGCCTCGAACCAGCGGGTGCGAAGCACGAGTGTCAGGGGGGCCGGCGGCTTGGCGTTCAAGATGGAGAAGAACACGGCGAGCGAGGCAAGCGGCACGGTTATGAGCGCGACAAGCCGCTCCTTGTATCTGAAGATGACGATAAGGCTTACGAGCACGGTGGCCCAGCCGTAAAAGGCAGTGGTCTCGTCCATGCTCGCCATCGGCGCGTGTCCGGTTGAATAGGCGCGCCACGCAAGGTAGGCCGTATGGCTCAGAAAACCGGCGATGAGCATTGCCGTTGACTTTGAACTTGCTTTATGAACGTCGCCGCGAAGCGCTGCGACGTTCATAACCAAGCTCAGGACGTACAACGCAAGAGAGGCATATAAAGGGAATGTCATCGGCCTTAGTGTGGTGTAAGAAAAACCCAATATTGACGAAGGCTGCTCAAATCTTCCCATTGCAAAGAAGAAAAGGCGCAATGGGAACCCAGCCAGATGCGAGGCGTCGAGGAGCGACGAAGACAACAAAGCAGATGGGCGTTTTTCAGCAGCCTGCTATCGTCCCGGCTCGTCAGGCCATACATACTTGTGCATCTGTATCTGGAGCCTCACCTGAAGGCAGTCTTTCAGTATCCACTCGGCCAACTCCTTTGGATTCAACTCAGGCGCCACCGGCGCGAAGAGCACCTTCAGGGTTATGTCCTTGAGGCACTCGTCAATGAAGCGCTTTGCGTAATCAAAGTCCTTCCTGTCGGCTATGACGAACTTCACCTCGTCGTCGTCCGTGATGTGTCTCAAGTTGTCCATCAGAAACGACCCGCCGTGCCCGCTCGACGGGCACTTCACGTCAACTATCTTTATGAGCCTCGGATCAAGCTTTGAAAGACAGACCGTGCCGTTGGTCTCAAGGAGCACCTTGAATCCAGCGTCAAGGAGCCTTGTTGCCAAAGGCCGCGCCTCGTCCTGCATGAGCGGCTCGCCCCCGGTGATCTCAAGGAGAGAGCACTTGTACTTCTTCACCTCTTTGACTATCTGGTCAATGGTGAACTTTTTTGCCTTTGCCTTGCTTTGCGCGTACTCGGTGTCGCACCAACCGCACCTGAGATTACAGCCCGCAAGCCTTATGAAGACGCAAGACAGACCCATGTGCGTTGACTCGCCCTGTATGCTTCTGAATATCTCGCTTACGAGCATATTGCTCCCGCGCCGTCTCGTTTCAGCTTAACGGCCGACCTTTCGCTTCCACCGCGTTCCTCAACAAGAAACTCGAAATCGTGTCTTGTGAAAAGATTCTCCGGCAATTCCATTACTCTTTTTTTCGCGGCTTTTATGGCATGATCGGATTTGTCAATCCCGATCCAGTTGCGATTCAGCGATTGAGCGGCAACAAGCGTGGTGCCTGAGCCGCAAAAACAATCAAGCGCCAGATCACCCTCGTTGGACGATGCCTCGATGATAAGCTTCAATAAGTCCAAGTTCTTTTCGGTCGGGTACTCGGGATATTGTGGGTCTTTGAACTCCCAAATATCCTGCATCTTCTTTCCTTCTTTTTCATCAAGAAATATCCTCTTACGCGGCACGCCGTTTGCCGACCATTCAACAAGCCCTTTTCCGTCCCACTCATCCAAAACGGCCGGATCGGTGCGCCAATGGCGCCCCTTTGGCGGCTGAGCGCCCTGCCAGCGCCCGCCTGTCTTTCCGCTCGATGTCTCGCCTGGGGCATGAAGCGGAATCGTCGTATACCGTCTGCCGTCTTTATCGAACTTCTTGAACAAACGCCGCTTGTCCTCCTCGGAAAACGGCAGGCTCGGGTCATTCCAAATAGAGCTTCCCGATTTAGAATAAAACAATATCAAGTCTTTTATGTTGCCGTATGCCTTACGATGAAAATTTTTCGGGTTACACTTGATACGAGTGATGTCATTACGGAAATTTTTTCGTCCGAAGACTTCATCCATGACCAACTTCACATAATGGCCTATCTTACAATCGATATGCAAATAAATAGAGCCGCGCTCGGATAAAAGTTCCCGTAGAAAAATCAGACGCTCCCGCAAAAACTCCAAGAAGTCGCCGCCAACGAGGGTGTCGCTGTACGCGATGGCATCGCCTGAGCCGCTGCTGATTGTATTTGCCCGCTCATCGCTAATCTTGAAATGCCCGTTTGTCGCAAACGGCGGATCAATGTAAACCAGATCAACCTTGCCCGCATAGTCGTCAAGCAGCGCCTTGAGAATAAAAAGGTTGTCGCCGTGGATGAGCTTGTTTTTTGCCCCTTTGCCGGAGACGATTTTCAGCCCCGCTCTCGATGTGTTTTCGAGAATATCTTTCTCCTGTTTTTTATTGTCGTAAGTAATGAACATGGCGGCTATACTTGATAAAGAAATTCGCGCAATACCAGCGCGCTCATAATGTTTTCATTACCGAGCTTCCCCAGCAGCGCTTTACACATCTTGTTCTCGCCTCTGATATAAAGAACTCCATCAAGGACGGCTGCCGTTATAGCTTCAACATTTTTCGCCTTGATGGCGGCAATTGCATCGTTGAACTGCGCGTTCTGATGTCCGCCGAAATCGGTTAGGGAAGCTCTGATTAATTTCCTTTTCTGTCATTGCGAGCCGCGCTTTTGCGGCGCGGCAATCTCTAAGTTGTTGATTTCCTTGAAGATGAGATTCTACGCTGCGCGAGAATGACGGCTTAGACGAATTAATCAGAGCTTCCTTAGAAACTTAGCCTCGCCGATAACATATTTACCGTTGAATCGTCCGACAAAATCCAACCCTTTATCATGCCTGTAGTTCAGGCGTTCTTTGGCAAACGCCATCATCTCCGCATCGCTTGCATCTAAAACGGCGTTCCCTTTTGCCTTCAAAAATTCATTGAGCTTCACCGGCTCAATACCCAACGACTTCTTTTTGAGCCAGCGCTTGAAAAGCGGTCCGATTTGACGATTTGTTTCCTTTGGCTCCGATGATCGAGAAAAGATTTCATCAAGCCCCATCTCATACAAACGGCCGCAAAGACGGGCGGCTGTTGCCGGATTGCGTTTGAGCGCCCCCTTGTCCCTTCTCAAGTATGCAACATAAGAATCTTTCATCGGGAACAGATCAAGCTTCAAGATATTTTCAAGAAGCAATTGATTGTCGCGCCTTCCAAACGCCTTTTCTATAGTCTTCCAAAGTCCGCCGTCAATGTTACGAATCCCTTCGGGGATAGTCGGATAGACTTGAAACAAATCGTCCAAGCAGCTCCTTTGGCTCGCGTATTCAATGCTCAACCTCGTCCAGTCATTCATGGATTGCTTTGTTCTCCTCCGGCTTGCCCTTCTTCTCGCCCGGCGGCCTTCCGAACTCCTTGTGTCTCTTTGCAAGCGAAAGGAGCCTGTCCTGAACGAGCCGGTTTATCGTGCCAGCCGGGTAAGAGCCGTCTTCCAGCCGCTCCCCGGCCGTCATGCCGGTGAGTATCTCAAGCCCCTCGTCCACCCTGTCGATCGGATAGACGGCGAATCGGCCGGCCTTTACCGCCTCTATGACCTCTTTTTTAAGCATCAGGTTCCTGACGTTCCTCCTCGGGATTATCACGCCCTGCTTGCCGGTGAGACCCTTTGCCTTGCATACGTCGAAAAAGCCCTCTATCTTCTCGTTCACCCCGCCTATGGGCTGAACCTCGCCCAACTGGTTCATGGAGCCTGTAACGGCCATGCCCTGATCTATCGGGACTCCGGCAATGCTTGAGAGAAGGGCGTAGACCTCGGTGCAGGTGGCGCTGTCTCCCTCCACCTCGTCGTAGAGCTGTTCAAAGCAGACGGAGGCGCTAAGGGTAAGCGGAAAATTTCCGGCGAACCGCTCGCCGAGAAAACCGGTGAGTATCAGGAGCGCCTTGTTGTGGATGCGTCCCGACATCTTCACCTCGCGCTCGACGTTGACGATGCCGGCGTCCCCCATGTACACCCGCGCCGTTATGCGGGACGGTTTTCCGAACGCCCGATCCCCGGGGTCGAGCACGGCCATGCCGTTTATCTGCCCGACGACGGCCCCGTCAACGGCCACCATGAGCGTGTCTTCAATTATATAGTCCCTGAGCTTGTCCTCGATCTTGGAATTTCTAAGGACGCGCTCTGAACAAGCCTTTTCAACGTGCGCCTCCGTTACGACGGCGGAGCCGAGCGCCCCGGCCCAGTAACTCGACTCGACGACGAGGTCTTCTATCTCGTTGAAACGGACGGAGAGCCTTTCCTTATCCCCTGAGAGCCTCAAGCCGTGCTCCACTATGCGCCCCACGCCGGAACGGTCGAACGGCTTCAGCCCCTCCTCCCTGCATCGCGCCGCTATGAACAAGGCATAGAGATTCACGTTCTCAGGCGTCATCGGACAGACGCTCTCGAAATCGGCCTTGACCTTGAAGAGCTTCCTGTACTCCCTGTCGAGGTTATACAGGAGGTAGTAAAGAAAAGGCTCGCCAAGGAGCACGAGCTTTATGTTGACCGGAATGGGCGCGGGCTTCAGCGTGGTGGAGGAAACGAGCCTGTACTGCTCCCACACGTCCTCCATGCGCAACTCGCGGTTCTTTATCATGCGCTTCAACGAGTCGTAGACAAAGATGTTCCGCAAAACGTCGATGGCGTTGACTATGAGATACCCGCCGTTGGCCTTATGAACGGCCCCGGCCTTTATCATCGTAAAATCGGTGGAGGCCACGCCGAACTGCACCCTGTACTCTATCCTGCCGAACAGGTTGTAGTAGGTCGGATTGGTCTCGAAGACCACGGGCGCGCCCTTGGTCTGGGCGTTATTAACCATGAGATTCACGCTGTAGCGCTCGAAGCTCGCCTCGCTCCTCGGCAGTTTGATCGGCCCGATGGCGATCGGCATCTCCTCCTTGGGCCTGAAGTCGTCTATGCTGTTCAGTATGTTTTCCTTGACCTGCCCAAGATAGTCGAGCACCGCAGGGAAGGCATTGAACCTTTCGGTCATCTCGTTGATCAGTGGGTTGACGACGTACTGAACCACCTCCCTGTCGAGCGTGGTTATCCTGTCCTTCGTCTCCTTTTCTATGCCTCTGGCCTCGCGTATGGCGTCGGAGAGTTTTTCCTGTGTAACCTTGATCGCCTCCTCCAGAACCTCTCTCCTGCCCTTGGGCAGGGCGTCGAACTCGTCCGGCGTCATGGCCTTGCCGTCCTTGGCCGGCGCTACGGAAAGGCCGCTTGCCGACTTCTTGACGAGCAGGCCGCGCTCTACAGCCTTTTGCTCAAGCCTGAAGAATATGGCGCGGGTGCGCTCCTGCTGGCCGTCTACTATCTCGTCCCTGTGCTTTTCATAGTCCTTGCTCTCGAAGACCTTGGGAATGTCCCGCCTCAGCGAGTCCACCATCTCGGCCATGTCGGAGGTCAACTCCGAACCCTTGCCCGGCGGGAGGCAGAGCGCCCTCGGCATATCAGGGTCAACGAAGTTGAAGACGCAGCACAAGTCGTCAGGCACGGTCTCGCTCAATGCCTTTGCCTCTATGATGCCCTTTACCGTCGTCTCCTTGCCGGTGCCGCCCTCGCCGAGGACGAAGATGTTGTAGTTGTGGTTGGTGATGCCGAGGCCGAACTCTATGGCCTTGAGGGCGCGTCCTTGGCCGATTATCTCGTCAAGCGTTGGAAGCTCCGACGTGGTATTGAAGGTAAATGCGTCAAGGGCGCAGACATGGGACAGGTCTTCAGGGGGAAGGGCATTTGGTTTCGGCATAACGCCTCCTGTCTTAAACGCTAATGCAGGTGTCCTCGTTCCTTATGGATCATCCGCCTGAACATTGATTCCTGATCGCATCCCGAACATTCGGCCTGCAATGTAGTATAGAAGATATGGTGCGTTTCGGCAAGTCTTTCATTGACCCGTTCGACTATCTCAGCCATCCTGTGCCGCTCAAGCGGACTAATATCGAGATGCGCGCTAAGGGCGTAGACGTTGTGGCAGATAGACCAGACGTGCAGGCTGTGCACCCCGGCCACGCCCGCGAAGGAGCGGATGTCGTAGACCACCTTGGCCATATCAACCTCCTTTGGAGCGCCTTCAAGCAGTATATGGGAGGACTCTATGATGAGCTTGCCCGCGCCCGCGAGGATGATCGCGCCGATGAACGCGCTTATGAGCGGGTCCGCCGCATACCAGCCGGTAAGGCGTATGATGAGCGCCGCGGCTATCACGCCGACCGAGGCCACGGCGTCGCCGACGACGTGCAAAAATGCGCCCTTCACGTTAAGGTCTTCCCCTGCAAAGGGCCTTAGCCACGTCGCCACAAGCAGGTTAACGACGAGGCCGATGAGCGCCACGATCATCATGCCCGCGCTCTCGACCGGCACGGGATTGAAGAATCTGAAGTATGCCTTGTAGAAGATAAAGAGAGATACCGCTATGAGCGTGAAGCCGTTTATCCATGCTACAAAGACCTCGACCCTGTGAAGCCCGTAGGTGCGCCTCTCGTCGGGCGGCCTTTCCGAAATGATGACGGCAAAGAGGCTCAAGGACAGCGCAAGGCAATCCATGAAGACGTGCGCCGCGTCGGACTCGAGCGCAAGGCTGTTGAAAAGATACCCGCCTGCAAGCTCCACGATAAAGACGACGCCGGTGAAGACGATGGAGACGAAAAGCCTCCGCTTGAGGGCGCTATCGGAGCCGGTTGCGTGTATGTGATGATGCGCGTCAGGCATAGTTTGCATTAAATACCGTGTCCGTGACCGTTGTCCGTGACCGTAAAAGTCCCCCTGACAAGGGGGGGGGTAGGGGGTTAAATCTTTTTCACGGTTCACTGCCGCGGTTCACGGTCTTCACTCAGGTATCACCCAGATGCTCTCCTTCTTCAATAGTACCCTTACCGGCGCGCCGAGCGCAAGTCCGAGTTTTCTCTGAACGAAGTTCGGGACCTCGACCTTCAGAGACGCCTCTCCACTCTTGATGAAAAGCGTGTG
>JACRCE010000002.1 GCA_016213015.1 Deltaproteobacteria bacterium
ACGTGAACCTTGAGGTCGAGCTGATAATGCCGATAGCGATGGAAGAGGGACTGAGGTTCGCCATCCGCGAGGGCGGCAGAACGGTCGGCGCCGGAGTGGTAACGAAGATACTGGCGTAAAAATCGCTCTTTTTACCGCTTTATCGTTAAACTATCGCCATTTGCAATGGGCGTGGATTGAAACACACGGAGAGGACGAGATGAGGGACATAATCACATTGGCTTGCACGGACTGCAAGCGCAGGAACTATTCGACAACGAAGAACAAGAAGACGATACCTGAAAGGCTTGAGTTGAAGAAGTTTTGCAAGTCTTGCCGGAAGCACACGCCGCACAAGGAAACCAAGTAAGGGCTTGACGGGGTGATGGCGCTCTTGCTAAAGGGGTGGGTGGCGGGATTAAACCCCCTAAATCCCCCCTTATCAGGGTGACTTTCACCACGTTAGAGAACCTTTTCTTTATTTGTAACGTTAGAAAATTATCTTCTCTAACGGTGTTCACGGTTTTTTAGGGCAGTAGCTCCAACGGCTAGAGCGGCGGTCTCCAAAACCGCAAGTTGTGGGTTCGAATCCCTCCTGCCCTGCCAGACAATGGTTGCGCCGTGTGCGCGGCGCTTGCCGTGTTTCTAAAACATCTTTGATGCATTACACGGACATACATGGAAAAGATAGATAAAGCAAAAGAATTCGTCAACGAGGCCAGAGCCGAGCTTAAAAAGGTAACGTGGCCGTCGAAAAAACAGACAGTAACGTCGACGTGGGTCGTGCTGATCGTTACGATAGTCCTTGCAATCTTCCTTGGTCTTGTCGATCTGGGGCTGTCGAAGATTGCCGGCTATATATTGAGATGAGGTGATATGGGAAGAAAGTGGTACGTCGTGCATACCTATTCAGGGTATGAAAATAAGGTCAAGCAGGCGATCGAGGAGAAGATAAAGACCTCCGGCAGGGAAGCGAAGTTCGGAGAGGTGCTTGTCCCGACCGAGAAGATCGTAGATATGGTAAAGGGCGTCAAGAGGACCGCCACAAGGAAGTTTTTTCCCGGCTATATCCTCGTCAACATGGAGCTTGACGACGATACATGGCATCTTGTGAAAGGCATCCCCAAGGTGACCGGTTTTGTCGGGGGGCAGGAGGCCCCGCCCGCGATAACCGAGGAAGAGGTGAGGAAGATTACGCGCCAGATGGAGGAGGGCGCCGTAAGGCCCAAGCCCAAGGTGCTGTTCGACAGGGGCGAGAACATCAGGGTGGTTGACGGGCCGTTCACCAACTTTACCGGCATCGTGGAAGAGGTAAAGCCCGATAAGGGCAAGCTAAGGGTGCTTGTGAGCATATTCGGCAGGGCAACGCCGGTCGAGCTTGATTTTGTGCAGGTGGAAAAGTCCTGATTATACGGCGCCGAATAGACCGCTAACAGGTTGTTGAAAAAACCATATATAGACGAAGGCTGTTCAAAAAGTCGCAGATGCGAGGGGTGCTTGCCGCACGGGCGATATGAGTTTTCGTCAGCCCGTTTGCTTATTACCTATCAAAGTTCTTTGGCCTGCCTTTCTTTCAAGAAAGGCAGGGGAGCGACGAATGAGACGCACGGAGCCTGCCCCCGAATGTTTCTATCGGGGGTTGTGCGTTGATAGTTGAGGAGCGACGAGCCTGCCCTCGCGTGTATTTAGCGGGGGACAACAAAGCAGATGCGGCGTTTTCAACAGCCTGCTAAGGAGAGGTCGATAAGATGGCAAAAAAGATTGCAGGTCAGATTAAGCTTCAGATACCGGCGGGCAAGGCCAATCCGTCCCCTCCGGTCGGTCCGGCGCTCGGTCAGCACGGCGTGAACATCATGGAGTTCTGTAAGACGTTTAACGCGAGGACGCAGGCTCAGGACGGCTATATCATTCCGGTCGTCATTACCGTGTACTCCGACAGGTCGTTTTCATTCATAACCAAAACGCCTCCGGCCCCAGTGCTCCTTCTCAAGGCTGCTGGGATTGAAAAAGGCTCAAAAGAGCCGAACAAGGAAAAGGTCGGCAAGGTTACGAATAAGCAGGTCGAGGAGATTGCAAAGCTCAAGATGCCTGACCTTACGGCGGGAAGCCTTGAGGCCGCCATAAAGACGGTCAAGGGCACCGCCAAGAGCATGGGCATTACAGTGGAGGGTTAATAGTCATGGGAAAGAAGTTCGAAGCGGCAAAGGCAAAGGTTGAGGAGGGCAGGGCTTACGTGGTCGAGGAAGGCTTTAAGCTCCTTCCAGAGACCGCGATGGCCAAGTTCGATGAAACGGTCGAGGTATCGGGTCGTCTTGGCGTAGACCCTAAGCACCCTGAGCAGATGGTCAGGGGCACGGTCGTCCTGCCGCACGGCATCGGCAAGAAGGTAAGGGTGCTCGTCTTCGCAAAGGGTGAAAAGGAGATCGAGGCGAAAGAGGCCGGCGCCGATTATGTCGGGGCAGAGGAGCTTATCGAAAAGGTCGGCAAGGGTTGGCTTGAATTCGACAGCATCGTGGCGACGCCGGACATCATGGGCGCGGTCGGAAAGCTCGGCAAGGTGCTTGGTCCTCGCGGTCTTATGCCGAACCCCAAGCTCGGAACCGTTACGTTCGACGTAAAGAGAGCGGTTTCGGAGCTCAAGGCCGGCAAGGTCGAGTTCAGGGTCGACAAGGCCGGCAATATCCACGTGCCCGTCGGGAAGGCGTCCTTCGGCGCCGTTAAGCTCAAGGAGAATTTCCTTGCGCTCATGGAAGCCATAGTTAAGGCAAAGCCGTCATCGAGCAAGGGTATCTATCTCAGGAGCCTGTTCGTATCTACGACCATGGGGCCGGGCATAAAGCTCGACGCGGTAGAGGTAAGGAATCAGTTCAAGTAAGAGAGGTGTCGCTTCCAGCACGGGAGCGTGGATTGAAACGACCTGACCAACGGTCAAAGACAGCAGGGGCCCATAGGGCAGTTTGCTGAAAAATCCAATCCTGACGAAGGTTGCTCAAAAAGCCGTAGATGTGAGGCGGCGAAGAGACAACAAAGCAGATGCGGTTTTTTCAGCAGCCTTCGGGCTTAATAATCCTGCCGAGGCTGTGCGGAGACAAGCGGGGTTGATTGTATCGGCTTACGCGAATATAGCGCGTCCTCCGGTATTCGACCTTCGCGTCCTTCTGTCTTTGAAAGGCTTATGGACAAGGACGGAAAGGAGGGATGAGGCTTGAAAAAAGATGCCAAGGTAGCTCTCGTCGGAGAGCTTCAAGAAAAGTTTGCAAGGGCCGGCGCTACCTTTGTCGCCGAGTACAAGGGCATAAAGGCCGTTGAGATGAACGAGTTGAGAAAGGCCATGCGCGCGGCCTCGGTTGACTTCAAGATCGTAAGGAATACACTTGCGAGGCGCGCGGTCAAGGGCACCGGACTTGAGACGATATCGGGCGATCTTAAAGGCTCCACCGCGGTTGCGTTTTCCTATAAGGACGCGGCCGGGGCGGCAAAGCTCCTTGTGCAGTTCGCCAAGGACCAGCCCAAGTTGCAGCTCAGGATGGGGACTCTCGGAACGCAGGTCATCGGCCTTGCCGAGATAAAAGGTCTTGCCGAATTGCCGCCGAGGGAAGCGCTTTTGGCCAAGCTCTTCGGCTCGATGAAGTCGCCGTCAAGCGGACTTGTGTGCGTATTGAGCGGCGTATCGAAAAAGTTCGTCCGGAGCCTGAACGCCATACGCGAGCAAAAGGCCGCTGCCGTCGCCTGACGGATATGCGGGATGGATATGCATTCACTTAAAACATTCAAGGAGAAACCAAGATGTCCGAGATCAAGAAAGAAGACGTAATAAAATACATAGAGAACATGTCGGTTCTTGAGCTTGCCGATCTCGTAAAGGAGCTTGAGTCCAAGTTCGGCGTTTCAGCGGCGGCCCCGGTTGCGGTAGCGGCGGCTCCGGTCGCAGGCGCGGCAGCGGCGGCGGAAAAGACCGAGTTCACGGTGGTCTTGAAGGAAGCCGGCGCGGAGAAGATAAAGGTCATCAAGGAAGTAAGAACCGTTACGGGACTCGGCCTTAAAGAGGCCAAGGACCTTGTTGAAGGCGCGCCGAAGACGCTTAAAGAGGGCGTGTCCAAGGACGAGGCCGAGAAGATAAAGAAGCTCGTCGAGAGCGCCGGCGCAAAGGTGGAGATTCAGTAATCTTTCGACCCGGCGACGCTTTGCATCATGAGGAGTCAGGCGCATACAACCCTCTCAGCGCGCAAGCGGCGCCGGGTTTACGTTCTTTTATTTGTCGATTTCAGCCTCTACGGATACGTTCCAACCGGTTGCAACAACCGCGCTATAAAAGCGCATCGAGCCGGTCAACGCCGAATTCCAGACCTTAAACAAGGGAGCCGTTAAAAGATATGACCTCCGCTATTACTCTTGCAGGACAGGATTTGAGGAAAGATTATTCCCGCATCGGCAAGGTCGTAAACATGCCGAACCTGATAGACGTACAGAAAAAGTCCTTCGTCCAGTTTCTGCAGGCGGACGCCAAGCCTGACGGAAGATACGAGGCAGGGCTTCAGGCGGTATTCAAGAATTCATTCCCGATAAAGGACTTCAGCGGCAACGCCAGACTGGAGTTTTTGAAGTATCTGCTTTTGGAGCCCAAGTACACGGTAGAGGAGTGCCATCAGAAGGGCATGACCTACGCGGCCCCGATAAAGCTTCTCGTGCAACTCATCATGTACGACAAGGACGCGCTCTCCGGCGCGCAGACCATACGCGACATAAAGGAGCAGGAGGTCTACTTCGGCGAGATACCGCTGATGACCGACAACGGCAGTTTCGTCATCAACGGCACCGAAAGGGTCATAGTCTCACAGCTCCATCGTTCGCCGGGCGTGTTCTTCGAGCATGAAAAGGCCAAGGGGCTTTCCGGCAAGGTGCTCTACACGGCAAGGGTCATCCCATACCACGGCTCATGGCTCGACTTCGAGTTCGATCAGAAGGACTGGCTCTACGTCCGCATAGACAAAAGGCGCAAGATGCCGGCCACCATACTCCTTAAGGCCCTTGGCTATTCCGTGGAGGAGATGCTCAACTATTTTTATCCGAGCGAGGAGATAGTAATAGACGGCAGGAAGATAACCAAGAGCGTTGAGCCGGACTATCTCATCGGCCAGAAGGTAAGCAGAGACGTAAAGGACCCGTCGACCGGCGAGGTCATAGTAAAGAAGGACAGAAAGTTCACGAAGCTCGTCATAAAGAAGCTCGTGGCCGCTGGGATAAAGTACATACCGGCCGAGGTGGAGGACATCGTCGGCAGGTTCGCCTCGAGGGACATAGTAGACCCGTCGACCGGCGAGGTGGTGCTGGAGTGCAATCAGGCGCTTACCCGCGAAAAGCTGGACGAGATATCGAGAAGGAACATAACCTCCTTCAGGCTTTTGCAGATAGAGGTAATGGGAGCGTTCTTCAGGGAGACCCTCTTAAACGACAAGATCGGGCACGAGGAGACCAGGGCGGTGCTGGAGTTCAGGCGCGAGCATCAGGACGCCCCGACCACCAACATGACCATCAACGCGATGGTCGAGATATACAAGCGGTTAAAGCCCGGCGATCTGCCGACCGCGGCCACGGCAGGGGCGTTCTTCAATGAGCTTTTCTTCGTGCCTGAGAGATACGACCTGTCGAAGGTCGGAAGGTTGAAGCTCAACCGGAAGCTCGGCTTCGACGTGCCGCTGGAGCATACCACGCTTCGCAAGGAGGATATCCTCGAGGTGGTGCGCTATCTGGTGCTCCTCAGAAACGGCCAGGGCGTGGTGGACGACATTGACCACCTCGGCAACAGGCGCGTGCGGAGCGTGGGCGAGCTTCTTGAGAATCAGTACAGGATAGGGCTTCTTCGCATGGAGAGGGCGGTAAAGGAGCGCATGAGTCTGGGCGAGTTGGAGACGCTCATGCCGCACGACCTCATAAACCCGAAGCCCGTGTCGGCGGTCATAAAGGAGTTCTTCGGTTCTTCGCAGTTGTCGCAGTTCATGGATCAGACCAATCCACTCTCCGAGATAACCCATAAGAGAAGGTTATCCGCCCTTGGGCCGGGAGGTCTTACGAGGGAGCGCGCGGGCTTCGAGGTCAGGGACGTGCACGCGACCCATTACGGCCGTATATGCCCCATCGAGACGCCTGAAGGCCCGAACATCGGCCTTATCGTGTCGCTCAGCACTTATGCCCACGTAAACGACTTCGGCTTCATAGAGACCCCGTACAGGGAGGTCAAGGCCGGCAAGGTGACGAACAGGATAGAGTCCCTGTCCGCCCTTGACGAAGAGGATCACGTGATAGCGCAGGCGAACGCGCCGTTGGACGATGCCGGCAGGTTCACGGACGAGTTCATATCCGCCAGAAAGAGCGGAGAGTTCATCATGGCCGCCCCTGAGGAGATAACCCTCATGGACGTGTCGCCGAACCAGCTTGTCAGCGTGGCGGCCTCCCTTGTGCCGTTCCTTGAAAACGACGACGCCAACAGGGCGCTCATGGGATCGAACATGCAGAGGCAGGCGGTTCCGCTCATACGCACCGAGGCGCCGCTCGTGGGCACGGGCATGGAGAGCGTGGTAGCGAGGGATTCCGGCGTAACCGTGCTTGCAAAGACGAACGGCCTGGTCGAGAGCGTTGACGCGGAACGCATCGTCTTGAGGAACGAATCCGGCGGCGTAGACATATACAACCTTACCAAGTTCAGAAGGTCCAACCAGAACACATGTCTCAATCAGAAGCCCATAGTCGTAAAGGGCGACGCCATTGCCCGCGGGCAGGTAATAGCCGACGGCCCTTCAACAGAGGCCGGGGAATTGGCGCTCGGCAGGAACGTGCTTGTCGCCTTCATGCCGTGGGGCGGTTATAACTTCGAGGACTCCATCCTCATAAGCGAAAGGCTTCTTTCTGAGGACGTGTTCACCTCCGTGCACATCGAGGAGTTCGAGGTCGTTGCGCGGGACATAAAGCTCGGCAAAGAGGAGATTACGAGGGACATCCCGAACGTCGGCGAGGAGGCGCTTGCCGACCTTGACGACTGCGGCATCATACGAATCGGCGCGGAGGTCGTGCCCGAGGACATACTTGTCGGCAAGATAACGCCTAAGGGAGAGACCCAGCTTTCTCCGGAGGAAAAGCTCCTCAGGGCGATATTCGGCGAAAAGGCCGAGGACGTGAAGGATACCTCTTTGAGGGTTCCGCCCGGCATCGAAGGCGTGGTCATAGACGCGAAGGTCTTTTCAAGAAAGGGCGCGGAAAAGGACGAGCGCAGCAGGCACATAGAGGACAAAGAGACTCAGCGGCTGCATAAAGACCGCGACGACGAGATGGCCATCGTCCGCGAGGGCGCTTATAACCGCATGAGAAAGCTGCTTCTCAACAAGAAGAGCCAAGTGAGGATCGCGGACAGGAAGGGCAACACGCTTCTTTCCAAGGGCAAGCCCATCACCGGTGAGGTGCTCGAGGCCATACCGCAGTCGAGATGGCGCGAGATAATCCCTGCGGATGAAAAGGCGGAGAACGAGTTGGGGAACATCGCGGCCTATCTTGACGAGGCCATCGAGCTTGTCGAGCGCGTATTCGACGACAGGATAAACAGATTGAAGCGCGGGGACGAGTTGCCGCCGGGCGTCATAAAGATGGTAAAGCTCTACATCGCCATGAAGCGCAAGGTCTCGGTTGGAGACAAGATGGCGGGACGCCACGGCAACAAGGGCGTCATATCGCGGATACTGCCTCAGGAGGATATGCCGTACCTTGACGACGGCACGCCGGTCGATCTGGTCTTGAACCCCCTCGGAGTTCCGTCAAGGATGAACATAGGACAGATACTTGAGACGCACCTCGGCTGGGCGTCGAGGAGCCTCGGCGCGTCTGTGGCCGCGCTCGTGGAAAAGAACGCCGGCGTCAACGCGGTGCGCGACAGGATAAAGAAGATATACGGCTCTCTGGACTTCAGCAAATTCATCAACTCGCTCTCTGACGAGGAGGTGGGCGTCGTGGCCCAGAGGATCCGCAGAGGCGTGAAGGTGGCAAGCCCGGTCTTCGACGGCGCGACCGAGGACGACGTAAAGAACGCCCTTGAGCTTGCATCGCTGCCAAAAAGCGGAAAGACGACCCTCTACGACGGCAAGAGCGGCCGGGCGTTCGATCAGGCCGTAACCGTCGGCGTGATGTACATGATGAAGCTGCATCACCTCGTTGACGACAAGATACACGCCAGGTCTACAGGACCCTACTCGCTCGTAACCCAGCAACCGCTCGGCGGCAAGGCGCAGTTTGGCGGACAGAGGCTCGGGGAGATGGAGGTCTGGGCAATGGAGGCTTACGGCGCCTCGCATACCTTGCAGGAGTTCCTGACCGTGAAGTCGGACGACGTGCCGGGAAGGACGAAGATGTACGAGTCCATCGTTACGGGCAACTACGCGCTTGAGCCGACCATGCCGGAGTCTTTCAACGTTCTTATAAAAGAGCTTCAGAGTCTTGCCCTCGACATCTCCCTCATGGAGGATGTTTCCGAAGCGTGAGGGGGGAGCAGGGGAAGTAAGGGACGCCTTTCGTTTGCGTAAAAAGGAGGTAACATTGGAAAGCCTTGCGGCATTGTTCGATAAACACAAAAAACCTATGGATTTTAAGGCCATCAGGATTACGCTTGCCTCTCCCGACAGGGTGCGCGAGTGGTCAAGGGGCGAGGTCAAGAAGCCGGAGACCATAAACTATAGAACATTCAAGCCTGAAAGGGACGGGCTTTTTTGCGCTAAGATATTCGGCCCTGTAAAGGACTTCGAGTGCAACTGCGGCAAGTACAAGCGCATGAAGCACAGGGGAGTGGTTTGCGAGAAGTGCGGCGTGGAGGTGATACAGTCCAACGTCAGGAGAGAGCGTCTCGGACACATAGAGCTTGCGACGCCGGTGGCGCATATATGGTTTTTGAGGAGCCTTCCGTCGCGCATAGGCGCGGCGCTCGACATGACGCTCAAGGAGCTTGAGCGGGTGCTTTATTACGAGAACCACGTGGTGCTTGATCCAAAGGACACGGACATGAGGGCCGGCGAACTCCTCAATGAGGACAAGTTCCAGAAGGCGGTTGAGAAGTGGGGGCCTCACGGCTTCGTATCAGGCATGGGCGCGGAAGCGATACGGAACATGTTGAAGGGCATCGACCTCGAGAAGGTCTCGACGTCGCTGCGCGCCGAGATGAAAAAGGCCGCCTCCGACGCCAAGAAAAAGAGGATAGCAAAGCGCCTTAAGGTTATCGACGCATTCTATAAGTCGGGCAACAAGCCGGAGTGGATGATACTTGAGGTCATACCCGTGCTTCCGCCGGACCTGAGGCCGCTCGTGCCGCTTGACGGCGGCAGGTTCGCAACCTCCGATCTGAACGACTTGTACCGCAGGGTCATAAACAGGAACAACCGTTTGAAGCGCCTTATGGAGCTTTCGGCTCCCGACATCATTATACGAAACGAAAAGCGCATGTTGCAGGAGGCGGTTGACGCGCTGTTCGACAACGGCAGGCGCGGGCGCATCATAACAGGCCAGAACAAGAGGCCCTTGAAGTCCTTGAGCGACATGATAAAGGGCAAGGGCGGCAGGTTCAGGCAGAATTTATTGGGTAAGCGAGTCGATTATTCGGGTCGTTCCGTCATCGTCATCGGGCCGGATCTGAGGCTCCATCAGTGCGGACTGCCAAAGAAGATGGCGCTTGAGCTTTTCAAGCCCTTCATCTATCAGAGGCTCGAGGAAAAAGGATACGCCACGACCATCAAGGCCGCCAAGAAGATGCTTGAGAAGGAAAGGCCGGAGGTCTGGGACGTGCTCGACGAGGTGATACGCGAGCATCCGGTGCTCCTCAACAGGGCGCCGACGCTTCATAGGCTCGGTATTCAGGCGTTCGAGCCGATACTCATTGAAGGCAAGGCCATTCAGCTTCATCCGCTGGTCTGCACCGCCTTCAACGCGGACTTCGACGGAGACCAGATGGCGGTTCACGTGCCGCTCTCCATAGAGGCGCAGGTGGAGGCGCGCGTGCTTATGATGTCGACGAACAACATACTCTCTCCGGCCAACGGCAAGCCGATTATCGTGCCGACGCAGGACATCGTGCTGGGGCTGTACTACCTTACGAGGGAGAGGGCCGGCGTCAAGGGCGAGGGAAAACGGTTTTCGTGCTTCGATGAGGTAAGGGCCGCTTATGACGCCGAAGAGGTGCATCTGCAGGCAAGCGTCAAGATAAAGACGGAAGGCAAACTCGTTGACGCGACCGTGGGCAGGGTCATCCTCATGGAGGTGATCCCATCGTGCATAAGGTTCGATGAAGTAAACAAGGTGATGGACAAAAAACGCCTTGCCGACCTTATAGACACCTGCTACAGGAGGGCCGGCAGCAAGGAAACGGTCATACTTGCGGACAAGTTGAAAGACCTCGGCTATCAGTACGCCACAAAGGCCGGCATCTCCATCTGCATCGACGACATGAAGATACCCAAGAGGAAGACCGAGCTTCTCGGCAAGTCCGAGGCCGAGGTTCTTGAGATACAGAAACAGTACAACGAGGGTCTCATAACGGACGGAGAGCGGTACAACAAGGTCATAGACATCTGGGCGCAGGCAACCGAGGAGATCGCCGACGAGATGCTCAAAGAACTTGCGGTCGACGTTATAAAGGACGACAACGGCGCGCCTAAGAAGGTTCCGAGCTTCAACCCGATATTCATCATGGCCGACTCCGGCGCGAGGGGATCGGCTCAGCAGATAAGGCAGCTTGCCGGGATGAGGGGACTCATGGCAAAGCCCTCGGGCGAGATTATCGAAACGCCGATTACCGCCAACTTCAGAGAGGGCCTGACCGTGCTCCAGTACTTCATCTCCACGCACGGCGCAAGAAAGGGTCTGGCCGACACGGCATTGAAGACCGCCAACTCCGGTTACCTTACGAGAAGGCTCGTGGACGTCGCTCAGGACGCTATAATAAGCGAGTTGGATTGCGGCACACTTGACGGCATCTACATGACCTCCCTTGTAGAGGGCGGCGAGGTGATAGAGCCGATAGGAGAGCGCATACTCGGAAGGGTCGCGCTTGAGGACGTCATCGACCCGTTCACCAAGGAGGTGCTTGTCGAGGCCAACGAGGAGATCGACGAGGGCAAGGTCGAGAGGATAGAAGAGAGCGCGGTCGATAAGGTGAAGATAAGGAGCGTCCTTACCTGCCGTTCCACGCGCGGCATCTGCATAAAGTGTTACGGAAGAGATTTGACGCGCGGACGCATGGCCGAACTTGGAGAGGCCGCAGGCGTAATCGCGGCGCAGTCCATAGGCGAGCCGGGAACCCAGCTTACCATGAGAACCTTCCATATAGGCGGCACGGCCTCAAGACGCGCCGAGCAGACCGCGCTTGAGGCGCGCCATGAGGGGCATGTCAAGTTTCACAACCTCAACGTGGCCGTCAACTCCAGGGGCGAGTCCATCGTAATGAACCGCAACGGAGACATAGCCATACAGGACGAGCAGGGCAGGGACAGGGAGAAAAACCCGGTCATATACGGCACACGCCTTCGCGCTACCGAGGGACTCAAAGTCGCTCAGGGGACGATTATAGCCGAGTGGGATCCGTACACCATCCCGATCATAACCGAGGTGACCGGCATCGTGCGCTTCGGAGACATCGAGGACGGCAAGACCATGAAGGAGCAGGTAGACGAGGTTACCGGCCTGTCCAGCAAGGTCATAGTGCAGTACAGGGAAGGCGATCTGAGGCCGAGGGTCTCCATAAAAGACGAGACCGGCAAGACCATAAGGATACCCGGAACGAAGATAGAAGCGCGCTATCTGCTGCCCGTCGGCGCGATATTGACGATAGCCGAGGGAGACGGGGTAAAGGCCGGAGACGTGGTCGCCAAGATTCCGCGAGAGACCACCAAGACAAAGGACATCACCGGCGGACTTCCGCGCGTCGCGGAGCTCTTTGAGGCGAGAAAGCCGAAGGAGTGCGCCGTCATAAGCGAGATAGACGGAGTAGTCTCCTTCGGCAAGGACACCAAGGGAAAGAGAAAGGTCGTCGTCACGCCCGAGACCGGTGAGATGAAAGAGTATCTGATACCAAAGGGCAAGCATATAAGCGTACGAGAGGGAGACCATGTGAAGGCCGGAGAGCCGCTCATGGACGGCAGCGCCAATCCGCACGACATACTGCGCGTCCTCGGCGTCAAGGAGCTTGCGAAGTATCTCGTGGACGAGGTGCAGGAGGTTTACAGGCTTCAGGGCGTCAAGATAAACGACAAGCACATAGAGGTCATCGTCCGCCAGATGCTCCGTAGGGTCAAGATAAAAGACGCGGGGGATACGCTCCTGCTTATCGGCGATCAGGCGGAAAGGTATCTGTTCGAGGAGGAAAACGACAAGGTCATTGCAAAGGGCAGGCGTCCAGCCATTGCGGAGCCGCTTCTTCAGGGCATAACCAAGGCGTCCTTGTCCACGGAGAGCTTCATCTCGGCCGCTTCCTTTCAGGAGACGACCAAGGTGCTTACAGGCGCGGCCGTAGAGGGCAAGATCGACTACCTGCGCGGTTTGAAGGAGAACGTCATCATGGGACGCATCATCCCGGCCGGCACGGGTTTCGGCGGTTACGGAAAGATGCAGATAGCCGTGTCCGAGGACATGGAGGCGCAGGAGGAATCGGAGCGGATAAAGGAGATAGCGTAGTATAGCCGGGCGGAGCACGGTTTCGCCGTCCAACATCTCTTATTTTCCGTTAAAACGCATTTAGTTCTTGACAAGACAAATCAAAGCAGGTATATTGCTTTGATTTACGCCACTGGCCGAACTGTTCAAGCCGCGTCGTTGTGGTTTGCGGACGGGCATAGGCTTGGTGTGATGCGTAGCGTATGTTGTTGTAAGTGAAGCTGCAGACCGGGGTCAGGCTGAGAGACCCGATACATGGTTTAAGTGGAACAGGATAATGGCCGCCTCTAAAAATAGCAATTTTTAGAGGCGGCCTAAGGAAAGGTTAGTATGCCGACAATAAATCAGCTTGTTCGCAAGGGCAGGCAGGCTCCAAGATGGAAGACCGCCTCTCCCGCGCTTGACGGATGCCCTCAGAAGAGGGGCGTGTGCGTCAGGGTTTACACGACAACGCCTAAGAAGCCGAACTCGGCGCTCCGAAAGGTCGCAAGGGTTAGGCTCACCAATGGCATGGAGGTTACCTCTTATATACCCGGGGTAGGGCACAACCTGCAGGAACACTCCGTTGTTATGATACGCGGCGGCAGGGTAAAAGACCTTCCGGGCGTAAGGTATCACATCATAAGGGGCAAGCTCGACACGATGGGCGTGCAGGGCAGAAAGCAGGCGCGCTCCAAGTACGGCGCAAAGAGGCCGAAGTAAGGCCGAAGCTGCGGTTTGCGGGCTGGTGTAGTCCGGCGCGATACGTTCCGTGTAACGCATGTAGATTCGCTATAAACGAATAACCAATAGGGGTTTAAGATGTCTCGTAAAGGAAGCGCTCCAAAAAGGGACGTACTGCCGGACCCGAAGTTCGGCGATAAGGTTGTGACAAAGCTCGTTAACAAGCTTACAAGCGACGGCAAGAAGAGCAAGGCCGAGGGCATATTGTACGGCGCGTTCGACGTGATAGAGGAAAAGACGAAGACCGAGCCGATGAAGGTCTTCAAGAAGGCGCTCGACAATATAAGGCCGATGCTTGAGGTAAAATCAAGAAGGGTCGGCGGCGCGACCTATCAGGTGCCGGTTGAGGTAAGACCGGACAGAAAACTTTCGCTTGCGCTTCGCTGGCTGGTATCGTATTCCGTAGCGCGCAGTGAGAAGTCGATGATCGAGAAACTCGCCGGAGAGTTGATAGACGCATCTAACAACAAGGGCGCGTCGGTCAAGAAGAAGGAAGACGTGCATAAGATGGCTGAGGCTAACAAGGCGTTCGCGCATTATCGTTGGTGATCGGGTAATTCAAAATAAGCGTCCGTTCCGCAATGGGCGCGTGACAAACACGTGAGGGGCTTTGAACAAAGATCGTTCACGGATGACGAGAGCGGCAGTTAAAACGGAAGCGTTTTGGGGTAATATCAGTGTCAAGAACCATACCAATAGACAGGCAGAGGAACATCGGCATCATGGCGCATATAGATGCCGGGAAGACCACAACTACGGAGCGTATACTCTATTACACCGGCGTTACCTATAAGATAGGAGAGGTCCACGACGGCACCGCGGTCATGGACTGGATGGAGCAAGAGAAGGAAAGAGGCATCACAATCACCTCGGCCGCAACCACCTGCTCATGGAAAGACAACCGCATCAACATCATCGACACTCCCGGGCACGTCGACTTCACCATCGAGGTTGAAAGGTCTTTAAGGGTTTTAGACGGCGCAGTGGCGGTTTTCTGTTCCGTCGGCGGCGTCGAGCCGCAAAGCGAGACCGTTTGGCGTCAGGCCACCAAGTACAAGGTTCCGAGGATCGCCTTCGTAAACAAGATGGACCGCGTGGGCGCGGACTTCTTCAGAGTCGTCGGCATGATGGTGGACAGGTTGAAGACCAAGCCGGTCGTCATGCAGTTGCCCATAGGCAAGGAAGAGACCTTCAAGGGTCTCGTTGATCTCGTAGAGGAAAAGGGCATAGTCTGGGACGAGGACACGCTCGGCGCGAAGTACAGGTTCATTGACATCCCGGCGGACATGAAGGAACAGGTTGCCGAGTACAGGGAAAAGCTGATCGAGGCCGCCGCCGATTACGATGAGAAGATTATGGAGAAGTTCCTTGAAGGAAAGCCGGTGGATAAGGCCGCGATCGCCGCGGCCATAAGAAAGGGCGCGATAGACATCGGAATAACACCGGTCTTTTGCGGCTCCTCCTTTAAGAACAAGGGCGTACAGTTCCTGCTTGATGCGATTGTGGACTATCTGCCGTCACCGATAGACATCCCGCCGGTTACCGGCGTAGACCCAGAGACCAGCGCCGAGGACAAGCGCGAGGCAAAGGATGACGCGCCCCTCTCCGCCCTTGCGTTCAAGATTATGACGGACCCGTTCGTGGGTCAGCTTACGTTCTTCCGCGTATATTCCGGCAGCTTAAACGCCGGTTCTTATGTTTACAACTCCACGAAGGACCAGAAGGAGAGGATCGGACGCCTCGTCAAGATGCACGCCAACAAGCGCGAGGACATAAAAGAGGTTCACGCGGGCGACATCGCCGCTGCGGTGGGCTTGAAGTATACGGTCACAGGTGATACAATCTGCGACCCTGACAAGCCCATAATACTTGAGTCGATGGACTTTCCCGATCCTGTCATGAGCATCGCCATAGAGCCTAAGACAAAGGCCGATCAGGAAAAGCTCGGCATTTCTCTTCAGAAACTTGCGGTTGAAGACCCGTCCTTCCGCATCAAATCCGATGAGGAGACTGGGCAGACGATCATATCCGGCATGGGCGAGTTGCACCTTGAGATTATCGTTGACAGGCTCCTCCGTGAGTTCAAGGTAGAGGCGTCCGTCGGAAAGCCGCAGGTCGCGTACAAGGAGACCATTACAAAGAAGACCAAGGCCGAGGGCAAGTACATCAGGCAGACCGGCGGCAGAGGCCAGTACGGCCACGTTTATATTGAGCTTGAGCCGGGCGAGGTTGGCACCGGTTACGAGTTCGTCAATAAGGTGGTGGGCGGCTCCATACCAAGAGAGTACATTACGCCGGTTGAGAACGGCATAAGAGAGGCAATGCTTACAGGAACCCTCGCTGGGTATCCCGTCGTCGACGCGAAGGTAACTCTCTATGACGGTTCGTATCATGACGTAGACTCCTCTGAGATGGCCTTTAAGATTGCAGGGTCCATGGCCTTCAAGGAGGCGTGCAAAGGCGCAGGACAGATACTCCTTGAGCCGGTCATGAGCGTCGAGGTCATAGTGCCCGAGCAGTTCATGGGCGACGTGATAGGCGACTTGAACTCCAGAAGAGGCAGGATAATGGGCATGGACACGAGGGGCGGCTTTCAGGTAGTATCGGCCAAGGTGCCTCTTGCGAACATGTTCGGGTACTCGACCGATCTGCGTTCAAAGACGCAGGGCAGGGCATCTTATACGATGGAGTTTTCGCATTACGAACAGGTGCCGAACTCGGTGCTTGAGGTGATTACGGCAAAGGTGCAAGCCGGCAGGTAGGTCGGCGTGGCCGCAGTAGGGCCATAGCAGGGTAAGCGCGCGGGGAATATTATAATCAAACGTTTTCGGAGGGTATTGTATGAGCAAGTCAAAATTCGAGCGTAACAAGCCGCACATAAACATAGGGACCATAGGGCACGTCGACCACGGGAAGACCTCGTTGACGGCGGCCATAACCAAGGTATTGAGTTCAAAGGGATACGCGGACTTTCTGGCGTATGAGAACATAGACAAGGCTCCTGAGGAGAGGGAGAGGGGTTTGACGATCTCTATCTCTCACGTCGAGTATCAGACGGACAAGAGACACTACGCGCACATAGACTGTCCTGGCCACGCGGACTACGTTAAGAACATGATAACGGGCGCGGCGCAGATGGACGGCGCGATACTGGTGGTCTCTGCCGCGGACGGCCCGATGCCTCAGACGCGGGAGCATATACTTCTTGCGCGTCAGGTCGGGGTGCCTTACATCGTGGTGTTTTTGAACAAGACGGACATGGTTGAGGACAAGGAGCTATTGGAACTGGTGGAGCTTGAGGTCAGGGAACTGCTCAACCAGTACAAGTTTCCGGGGGACGCGATACCGGTTATAAAGGGCAGCGCGGTAAAGACCTTGGAGTGCGGATGCGGCAAGAAGGAGTGCCAGTGGTGCGGGGCGATATTGCAGTTGATGGACACGCTTGACGCATATATACCGGAGCCTAAGAGGGACATAGACAAGCCGTTTTTGATGCCTGTCGAGGACGTGTTTTCGATATCGGGACGCGGCACGGTTGTAACGGGCAGGATTGACAGGGGCATCGTCAAGGTCGGAGACGAGGTGGAGATAGTCGGGTTGAGGGAGACTCAAAAGACGATCGTTACGGGCGTTGAGATGTTCAGGAAGCTGTTGGACGAGGGCCGTGCCGGGGACAATATCGGCGCGCTCCTCAGGGGAACGAAGAAAGAGGACGTCGAGCGCGGACAGGTGTTGGCCAAGCCCGGCAGCATAACGCCGCACACGAAGTTCAAGTGCGAGGTGTACGTATTGACCAAGGAAGAGGGCGGCAGACACACGCCGTTCTTCAACGGGTACAGGCCGCAGTTTTAATTCAGGACGACGGACGTTACGGGGGTATCGAAGCTGCCGGACGGCACCGAGATGGTGATGCCCGGGGACAACGTGAACCTTGAGGTCGAGCTGATAATGCCGATAGCGATGGAAGAGGGACTGAGGTTCGCCATCCGCGAGGGCGGCAGAACGGTCGGCGCCGGAGTGGTAACGAAGATACTGGCGTAAGGAACGCAACAGCCTGCTAATAATGAACTGCCGGCAATGAGCGGCAATGGAGTCATCAGGGTGGAAAATCAGAAGATAAGAATCAGACTAAAGGCGTTTGACCACAGACTGCTCGACAGGTCCGTAAAGGAGATTGCCGACACGGCAAAACGAACAGGCGCGAGGATAATCGGGCCGATACCGCTCCCCACGCGCATCAACAAGTTCTGCGTTCTCCGTTACCCGCACGTTGATAAGAAGAGCAGGGAGCAGTTTGAGATAAGGACTCATAAGAGGCTCATGGATATAATGGAGCCTTCGCAGGGCACGGTTGACGCGCTGATGAAGCTTGATCTGCCGGCCGGCGTCGACGTGGAGATAAAGCTCGACTAAGGGCGAAGTTACCGTCGTGTCGTATGTGGGGTTGTAGCATGTAAGGCAATTGTATTCGGCGGGGCGAAGGTAAGCTACATAAAAAGTAAAAAGGCTATTATTTATGATAGAAGGCATACTTGGAAAAAAGCTTGGGATGACGCAGATATACTCGGAGAGCGGGGCGGTATTGCCCGTTACCGTGGTAAGCAGCGCCACCTGCCGCGTGGTTCAGAAGAAGACAAAGGAGCGCGATGGGTATGAGGCGCTTCAACTCGGCCTCATCGAGAAGAAGGAAGGCCGCGCAACCAACCCCATGAAGGGGCATTTCAAGAAGGCGGGCACACCCTGCTTTTATCATCTTTCAGAGGTAAAAGGCGCTGGACTTGACGAGTACAAACAGGGTCAGGCGCTCAGCTTGTCAGAGCTTTTCAAGGTCGGGGATTACGTCGACGTTCGCGGCAGGTCTAAGGGAAAAGGTTTTCAAGGTTCGATGAAGCGGCATAACTTCAGCGGCGGCGGCGGGTCGCACGGCAGCATGCACAACAGGGCGCCCGGTTCGATAGGCTCAAGTTCCGATCCCTCAAGGGTCTACAAGGGCATGAGGATGGCCGGACACATGGGAGACAGGCTCGTTACCGTGCAGAACATCAAGGTTGTCGGCATAAGGCCGGAGGAGAACGTAATCCTCATAAACGGAGCGGTTCCCGGGCCGATCAACAGCGTGATGTTCATAAAAAAGGCGATGAAGAAGGCGGCTAAGTAACGGCACGGCCGCGTTAACGAAACGTAGACAAGGGTTTTCAAAATGAAGGTTCAAGTCCTGAATAGCGGCGCTCAGAAGGTTTCTGAGGTAAACCTCAAAGACGACGTATATGGAGCGGTTGTAAACGAGGCGCTCTTTTATGAGGTCGTCAAGATGCAACTTGCCAACAGAAGGTCCGGAACCGCATGCACCAAGACCAAGGGTCTTGTTAGCGGCGGCGGATTAAAGCCTTGGAAGCAGAAGGGAACCGGCAGGGCAAGGTCGGGTTCCATAAGAAGCCCGCTTTGGCGGCACGGCGGCACGGTCTTCGGGCCAAGGCCGAGGGATTATTCTTATGACGTGCCCAAGAAGGTCAAAAAAGAGGCGCTTAAGTCGGCCTTGAGCATGAAGGCCAAGGACGGGAGCCTTAAGATATTCGATTCGATCGAGCTTGGTCAGCCAAAGACCAAACAGGCGATGGAGTTGCTAAAAAAGGCAGGACTTACGAACGCCCTTATCGTGGTTGCGGGTCAAGAGCCGAATTTCACCCTTGCTGCAAGGAATCTCAAGGACTTCAAGGTCATTGATTCAGCCGGGATCAACGTCTATGACGTGCTGAATTACGAGGGCCTCGTAATGACAAAGTCAGCCGCCGAGAAGATCGAGGCAATGCTTCAGTAAAGATGCCTCCGGGCCGGATAGAAATAGCCTAAAATAATAAGAGGGCGTCTCAAGGCATATGCGGTTTGAGGGCGCCAAAAGGTAGCAGACAAGATGAAAGATATATATTCAGTCATAAAATCGCCGGTAATAACCGAAAAGAGCACGGCGGCCGTCGCCGACGGCAACAAGGTTGTGTTTTGGGTAGAACTTGCCGCCAATAAGAAGGAAGTTAAAGAGGCGATTGAAAAGGCGTTTAACGTAAAGGTCATAGGAGTTAATACTCAAAGGGTTCCCGGAAAGTTGAAGAAGATGGGCAAGTACGCGGGTATAACGTCTACGAGGAAAAAGGCGTATGTAACGCTCAAAGAGGGCGACAAGATAGAGTTGTTCGCGGGCGTATAATTCAGTGACGCCTCGCGCCGGGGCAATATTAAGACTTCCGCGTAACAACGGATATGCCATAGTCGGCATCGGTTCGGTCGAGGCAATAAAAGACGCATATGGGCAGGGATTGAAACATCAAGCAAGGTTAGGGAAAAGATATGCCAGTAAAAAGCTATAAACCAACGTCGCCTGCAAACAGAGAAAAGACTACCCTCGTGTTCGAGGGGTTGGCCAAGAAACGGCCTGAGCGCTCGCTTACCGTGGCGCGCAAGAGAACCGGCGGCAGGAATAACCTCGGTAGGATTACGTCGCGTTGGATAGGCGGCGGACACAAGAGGCTTCTAAGGCTTATTGATTTCAAGAGGGATAAGCGCGGCGTACCCGCAACGGTTGCGTCCATAGAGTACGACCCGAACAGGACTTCAAACATAGCACTCCTCAACTACGCCGACGGCGAGAAGAGGTACATCATAGCCCCGCTTGGCCTCAATGTGGGCGATATGGTGGTCGCAGGCCCTGACTCGGACATCAAGCCCGGCAACGCCCTGCCGATAAAGGCAATTCCGGTAGGTTCGTTCATACACAACATAGAGATGAAGATAGGCAAGGGCGGCCAGCTTGCGAGGACAGCCGGCGCTTACGCACAGCTCATGGCAAAGGAGGGAAGCTACGCAACCGTAAAGCTCCCGTCCAATGAGGTCAGGCTTGTGCTCCAAGACTGCTATGCAACGGTAGGTCAGGTGGGCAATCTCGACCATGAGAACGTTACCATCGGCAAGGCCGGCAAGTCGCGTTGGCTTGGAAGGTCTCCGCGGGTCAGAGGCGTTGCCATGAACCCGGTTGACCATCCACACGGCGGCGGAGAGGGCAAGAGCAAGGGCGGCAACCATCCGTCAAATCCGTGGGGCGTTCCTACGAAGGGTTATAAGACAAGAAGGCGCACGGCGTCCAATAAGTATATCATAACCAGGAGGAAGTAACGGTGCGTTCGGTAAAGAAAGGCCCTTTTATTGACGGGCATCTGATGGAAAAGATAAACGCCGCGACTGACGCGAAGGCGAGGAAGGTCATAAAGACCTGGTCGAGAAGGTCGATGATAGCGCCTGAGATGGTCGGCTTCACCATTGCGGTGCATAACGGAAAGAAGTTCATCCCTGTGTTCGTTACCGAGAACATGGTCGGTCATAAGCTCGGCGAGTTTTCACCGACGCGCACCTTCTTCAGCCATTCAGGCATAAAGAAGGCCAAGGTGCCGGGGGCAAAAGGCTAAGTTAGCGGACGTTGATGATCGGCGCGTCTGGCAGGACAAGTATTAAAAATGTGGCTTGAGCGATAAGTATTAAGGACAATAAGGATAAACCGATGGAAACAAAGGCAATATCGAAATATATGAAGGTCTCTCCGCAGAAGGCGAGGCTGGTGGTTGATCTTATAAGGGGCAAAAAGATCGAAGACGCCCTTGCAATACTGTCGTTTAACGCAAAGGCCGTCAGCAGGGATATTACGAAGGTCGTAAAGAGCGCGGTTGCCAACGCGGAGAATAACGCGAAGGCCGACGTTGACAAGCTCTACGTCAAGACGGCCTTCGTTGATCCTGGTCCGGTGATGAAGCGCACCCAATCAAAGGCAATGGGCAGGGGCGCGATGATACGCAAGCGCTCAAGCCACGTAACGATAGTGGTGGACGAGAAGTAGGCCGGCGCCATACGGTCATCAGGGAGGCGTTCTTCACGCAGGCGGTAAAGAGACGGTCATAATTAAACGGAGGTAGTTTTTTGGGTCAGAAAGTTAATCCAATAGGCTTCAGGCTCGGCATATCAAAGGGATGGGATTCGCGCTGGTACGGAGAGAAAAATTACGCGGAGTTCGTTCACGAGGACTTGAAGCTCAGGCGGTTCGTGAAGAAGAAGCTCTTCCACGCCGGCATATCTAAGATCGAGATAGAACGCACAGCCAATAACGTAAAGGTGATCATACGCACGGCAAGGCCTGGCATAGTCATAGGCAAGAGAGGCTCCGAGATCGACGTAATGAAGAAGGAGCTTGCCAAGCTTACAGGCAGGGCGGTTGATCTTGAAATAGTCGAGGTAAGGAAGGCCGACACGGACGCTCAGCTTGTCGCTGAGAACGTGGCCTTGCAGCTTGAAAGAAGGGTCTCATTTCGGAGGGCCATGAAAAAGGCGGTAACGTCGGCCTTGCGGATGGGGGTAAAGGGCATCAAGATCATGTGCGCAGGCAGGCTCGGCGGGGCAGAGATAGCGCGCTCCGAATGGTACAGGGAGGGCAGGGTTCCATTGCATACCCTCCGCGCCGACATAGACTATGGAGTGGCCGAGTCGAAAACTACCTTCGGGATCATCGGCGTGAAGGTGATAATATACAAGGGAGAGGTTGCCCACAGGCCGATGGCCGCTGAGGAGGCCGCAATACAGCAGTAGTCAGGCGCTTACGGACTTGATTAGCCATAGATAGCCGGTAGGCGGCCGTAAAAGGCGATAATTTTCAGGCATTGAGGAACATATATCATGTTAATACCAAAGAAGGTAAAATTCAGGAAACAGCAGAGAGGCAAGAGGAGAGGATTGGCGCAGAGAGGCGCCTCCTTGAGCTTCGGGAATTACGGGTTGCAAGCCACCGAATGCGGCTGGCTTTCGACAAGGCAGATAGAGGCCGCGCGTATAGCCATGACCCGTTTCATAAAAAGGGGCGGTAAGATATGGGTTCGTGTATTCCCTGATAAGCCGGTTACAAAGAAACCGGCCGAGACGAGGATGGGAAGCGGAAAAGGCAGTCCTGAGGACTGGGTAGTAGTGATAAAGCCCGGCAGGATACTCTACGAGATGGAGGGCGTAACCGACGCCGTGGCGAAAGAGGCGTTCAGGCTTGCGGCACACAAGATTTCGATCCCCACGAAGTTCATACAAAGAGAGATGCTTTGATTCACCATAACGGCCGCGTCGGTATTAATAGAGGCGGGGTAAAGATGCAGAAAAATACAAAAATGCCAAGGGCCGCTCAAAAAGGCGCAGATGCGAGGCGGCGAGGAGCGAAGAACGAGGCGTACTTTGTGTGTACGCCGCAGTTCTGAGCACAGCCTGCTCCCGAATGTTTTTATCGCGGGAGACAACAAAGCAGATGCGTCTTTTTCAGCGGCCTGCTAAACAGGTAAAGGGTGTCAGATATGAAGGCAACGGAACTCAGGGAAATGGCGCTGGGCGAAATAAAAACAAAGGAGGCGGAGCTGAAGAAGGAGCTTTTCAACCTTCGGATGCGTCATGCCACCAACCAGCTTGAAAACCCGCTGAAGCTGCGTATCGTACGCAGGGACATAGCGAAGATAAAGACGGTGATTGCCGAGAAGGAAAGGAGCGCGTAAAACAAGATGACGGTTGAAAGAGCGAACAGGAAGACCCTTATAGGCAACGTGGTAAAGAGCGGCTGTATGGCTAAGACAGTGCTTGTTTCCATAAACACTCTTACAAAACATCCGTTTTATGGAAAGTACATCAAGAGCAGCGTCAACTATGCGGTGCATGACGAAAAGAACGAGTCGAAGACCGGCGATAAGGTGACGATAATTTCGACGCGCCCCTTGAGCAAAACCAAGCGCTGGCGCCTCAAGGAAATACTGGAGAAAGCAAAATGATACAGATGCGCAGCATCATGGGGGTTGCGGACAACTCCGGCGCCAAAAAGGTCTCCTGTATCAAGATAGTAGGCGCCTCAAACAAGCTGACGGCCGATATAGGCGACGTCGTAGTCGTCAACGTCAAAGAGGCTCTCTTCGATACAAAGGTCAAGAAGGGCGATGTAGTGCGCGCCGTAGTGGTGCGTACCGTTAAGGAGACGCGCAGGAACGACGGCTCATATATACGCTTTGACGATAACTCCGTAGTGCTGATAAACAAGGACAACGAGCCGGTCGGCACAAGAATATTCGGCCCGGTCGCAAGAGAGCTTCGCGCAAGAAAGTTCATGAAGATAGTCTCGCTTGCCCCTGAGGTGCTGTAGAAATATCCGGCGGTTTGATAGCCGGGAAAGAGTTGACGGGATGCGGGAAAACAGGCTGCCTCTAAAAATTAGATAGTTTTTCCGAGTTCAAGGAAGGGCGAAAACAAAAAGCGCGGCATATATGATTATATGTGAGCATTTTTATTTTCGCACTGACACGGAAATCGGGAAAAATAGCAATTTTTTAGAGGCAACCAATAATTAAAGGGAACCGACGATGGGCCTAAGTATAAGAAAAGACGATCAGATAATGGTTATAACCGGCAAGGATAAGGGCAAGACCGGCAAGGTGATAAGGGTGAATCCCGACAAGGGCGTCGTGTTCGTGGAGAAGGTCAACGTCGTAAAGCGCCACCAGAAGCCTTCGGCAAAGTATAAGCACGGCGGCATCATCGAGAAGGAAGCGCCGATATCGGCGTCCAACGTGATGATCCTTTGCGCCAAGTGCAAGGGGCCCGTGAGGATAGGCAGGAAGCTGTTGGAGGACAAGACCAAGGTCAGGGTCTGCAAAAAGTGCGGAGAGGTAATCGGCAAATGACGGCGAGGCTCAAAGGGATTTATACCAAGGAAGTCGTGCCCGCGATGATGAAGGAGTTCAAGTACGCGAACGTCTGTCAGGTTCCGAGGCTTGAAAAGATAGTCCTGAATATGGGGCTTGGCGAGGCCGTAACGGACGCGAAGGTGGTTGACGCCGCAGTGCGGGACATGACGATGATTACCGGCCAAAAGCCGGTTGTCACAAAGGCGAAGAAGTCCATTGCGACCTTCAAGCTCAGGGTCGGGATGCCGATCGGCTGCATGGTAACGCTCAGGGGCGCGAAGATGTACGAGTTCTACGACAGGTTCGTCAATCTAAGCATCCCGCGCATAAGGGACTTCAAGGGCATGCCGGACAAGTCCTTTGACGGCAGGGGCAACTACACAGCGGGCATCAAGGAACAGATAATATTCCCTGAGATAGAGTACGATAAGATCGACAAGCTTCGCGGCATGAACATAACCATCGCCACGAACGCGAAGACCGATGAAGAGGCAAAGGCGCTTTTGAAACACATGGGAATGCCGTTCAAGAAATAGGGCGCGGCGGACACGCAAGTATAACGATATAGCGGTATAAGAGAGGTTTGGATTGGCTAAAAAATCATTGATAGCAAAGGCGAAAAGAAAGCCCAAGTTTCAGGTCAGGGCTTACAATCGTTGTCCGATATGCGGCAGATCGCGCGCATATTACAGAAAGTTCAAGATGTGCAGGCTGTGTTTCAGAAAGATGGCCTTGAAGGGCGAGCTTCCGGGCGTCATAAAGTCGAGCTGGTAAGTCGGCCGGTTCAAGATGCGCAGGTCGATCTTCAGAAAGATGGACCTGCCGGTAGGTGGGCGAGTTGCGGTTTTGACGGCGCGTTGCCAAGCCGAAAAAAGTGCTTTTTGGCTGTTCGCTATCCTTTCAATCATGGAGGGAGTCGCGGACTGCGAATTTCATAACGGAGAATGTACGAGATGTCCATGACCGACCCGATAGCGGATTTGCTTACAAGAATAAGGAATGCGGCTCAGGCCAGGAAGCGTGACGTAACGGTTGCTTCTTCCAACGTCAAGCTCGAGATAGCCAAGATACTCAAGGAAGAGGGCTATATTAAGGATTTTACGCAGACCAAGGAAAGCGCGCGGAACTTCATAAAGCTCCAGCTTAAATATTCGGCGTCCAAGAAGGGCGTTATAACGAATTTGAAGCGTGCCAGCAAGCCCGGTCTCAGAAAGTACGTGGGCAAGGAAGAGATACCAACGGTTCTGAACGGCTCCGGCATTGCCATCATATCGACCTCCAAGGGTATCATGACAGACAGGAAGGCGCGGGAGATGGGCATAGGCGGCGAGTTGCTTTGCACCATATATTAAGAGAAGGAATGTCATAATACCATGTCAAGAATAGGTAAGAATCCGATATCCGTGCCGGCCGGCGTGAAGGTGGCGTTTGATGAAAAAGGAAGGCTCTTTAAGGCGTCCGGGCCGCAAGGCGCTCTGGAGTTTGTGGTCAGACCTGAAATAAAGGTGGACATAAAGGGTTCGACAATCGAGGTAGGCAGGGTTGATGATTCACGGCTTGCAAGGTCGCTGCATGGGCTTACGAGGACGCTTGCCGCGAACATGGTGCAGGGCGTTGCAACCGGCTTCGAGAAAAGGCTTGAGATAGTCGGGGTAGGGTACAAGGCTGACGTAGCCGGCAGCATGGTCAATCTCGCCCTCGGGTTTTCGCACCCGGTCAAGTATGAACTTCCAAAAGGCATCACCGCGTCCGTGGACAAACAGACCAGTCTGCTGATAAAAGGGCCGGATAAGCAACTGGTAGGCCACGTTGCCGCTAATATAAGGAGTTTCAGGCCGCCTGAGCCTTATAAGGGCAAGGGTATCAAGTATGCGAACGAGGTAATCAGAAGAAAGGCCGGTAAGGCCGGTAAGGCCGCGGGAGGGAAATAAGGGATGCAGGCAAGGACAGAAAATACCACAGGATGGGCAAGACGCAAGGCCCGCGTCAGGAAAAAGGTCAAAGGCACGGCCGAACGCCCGAGGCTTAACGTATACAGGAGCAACAAGCATATCTACGCTCAGATCATAGACGATTGCGCCGGCAAGACCATTGTAGCGGCCTCCACTAAGTGCAAGGAGCTTTCTGAGGCGGTTGCTAAGCTCAAAGGCATTGACGCCGCTAAAAAGGTCGGAGAGTTGTGCGCCAAGAGAGCGCTTGAGGCAGGCGTTAAAAAGGTCGTATTCGACAGGAGCGGGTATCTGTATCACGGGCGCGTGCAGTTTCTTGCGGACGGCGCAAGGGCCGCGGGGCTTGAGTTTTAATAAAGTAAGGCTATTAGGCTGTAGACTGTAGGCCGGCAGCCGTATTATTAACAGCCTATACTTAACCGATTCACACGGAGGTTTGTTTGGATAAGATAGACGCAAGTTCCCTGGAGTTGAAGGACAAGCTGGTATACCTTAACAGGGTCGCCAAGGTCGTCAAGGGCGGCAAGCGATTCAGCTTTAACGCGATCGTAGTCGTCGGAGACGGCAAGGGCCACGTAGGCATGGGGCTTGGCAAGGCGAACGAGGTGCCTGAGGCGATAAGGAAGGCCATTGAGCAGGCGAAGAAATCGCTGTTTCACGTTCCTGTGGCCGAGGGGACGATACCTTATGAAGTAACCGGTATCTTTGGCGCGGGCAGGGTGTTTTTAAGGCCTGCGTCCGCCGGAACCGGCATAATAGCCGGAGGCGGCGTAAGGGCGGTCATAGAGGCCGCGGGCATATCGAACGTGCTTACAAAGTCGCTTGGCACGAGCAACCCGCATAACGTCGTGAGGGCCACGCTCGATGCGCTGAGACAGATCAGAAGCCATGAGGCCATGGCGGAGTCCAGGGGCAGGCGCGTCAGTCAGTAAAATCCGGTAATGCGCTAAAAGGCGCAATACGCGCAAAACATAATTCCATCGCGTTTAGGTATGCGCGGTAAATAGCGAGAGACTAAGGTCATGACGGTGAAAAAACAGATAAGAGTAATTCTTAAAAAAAGCAAGATAGAGTCCACGGAGCGGCAAAAGCAGACGCTTATCGGGCTTGGGTTGAAGAAGATCAGTTCTGCAAAGCTGCTCAATGACACGCCTCAGGTGCGTGGCATGATACGCAAGGTCAGCCACCTTGTGAGCGTTGAGGGAGAGTAAGGATATCTATTCCGGCAAATCCTTGCGTTCATAGTCCTGCGGTCTTTGTCCTTAAGGCATCACGAACACATATCGCGGCCTCGTCTTGCGGTGCGAATCTTTATATACCGGCTTTAATTGAAAAAGCTTCCATTTGTCGTAAAAGAATGATAGCATAACAACTTTTCACGATAGCCACTTTTTAATAACCAATCCGACGGCACGGGCGGGACGGAGAAAGATTATCATGCTTGACAGACTCAAGGCGCCAAAGGGCGCAAATAAGAACAGAAAACGGGTCGGACGCGGAGAGGGATCAGGCTCGGGCAAGACCTCCGGCAAGGGCGGTAAGGGACAGACCGCAAGGTCCGGCGGCAGCATCAAGCCCGGTTTTGAAGGCGGTCAGATGCCTTTGCAAAGGCGTCTGCCGAAACGCGGATTTACCAACGTATTCAGGACGATTTACAGGATCGTGAACGTAGGTCAGCTTGCCGACGCCTTTAAGGCGGGCGAGGTAGTCGACCCTGAGACCATTGTCCAGCGCGGCATGGCCAAGGGCGGCAAGGGGCTTGTGAAGGTGCTCGGCGACGGCGAGATAAAGACCGCTCTCACGGTGAAGGCCAATAAGTTCAGCGCCTCGGCCGTTGAAAAGATAAAGGCCGCAGGCGGCACGAGCGAGGTCATATAAGTTGGCCGGGCTTGCCGCGGACATAGGCAAAGTGCCGGAGCTTAACAGGCGTATCCTCATAACGCTTGTAGCGCTTGCGGTCTTCAGGATCGGCGTATTTATCCCGACGCCCGGCGTCGACGCCGAGGCGCTGGCCGGTTTTTTCAAGGCATCGAGCGGCACACTCCTCGACTTTGCGACGATGTTCACGGGCGGCGCGCTTGAGCGTTTTTCCGTTTTTTCGCTCGGCATCATGCCGTACATCAGCGCGTCCATCATCCTGCAGCTTCTTACCTCGGTGGTTCCTCATCTTGAGAAACTCTCCAAGGAAGGCGAGTCCGGCAGGAAGACGATAACTCAGTACACGAGGTATCTGACCATTGTCCTTGCCATTGTGCAGGGCACGATGATAGCCGTGGGTCTCGAGAGCATGTCAGGGCCGGCAGGCGAGAGCATAGTCGTACATGCCGGATGGGGTTTCCGCATATTCACGGTCATAACGCTTACGTCGGGCACGGCCTTTCTGATGTGGCTAGGCGAGCAGATAACCGAGCGCGGGATAGGCAACGGCATCTCCCTGATCATATTCGTCGGCATAGTGGCAAACATGCCGGCGGCGGTGTATCACGCCATTCAGCTCGTAAGGGCCGGCGAGATGAGCATATTCACTCTGTTTTTCCTTGCCGCGCTGATGGTCGCGGTCGTCGCCTGCATCGTCTTCATGGAGATGGCGATGCGCAAGATTCCCATACAGTATCCAAAGAGGGTGGTAGGTCGAAAGGTGCTCGGCGGAGGCGTTCAGCACCTGCCGCTGAAGCTTAATTCAGCGGGCGTCATACCGCCTATATTCGCCTCTTCCATAATAGTCTTTCCGGCCACGATTGCCGGCTTCATCGCCATACCGTTCATGAAGACGGTTGCCGCCAGTTTACGGCCTGACGGCATTTTGTATAACGTATTGTACGTGGCCTTTATCATCTTCTTTACCTTTTTTTACACGGCGGTACAGTTCAATCCTAAGGAAGTGGCCGAGAACCTCAAGAAGAACGGCGGCTATGTGCCGGGCATAAGGCCGGGCGCCAATACCGCCGACTACATAGACACAGTGCTTGTGCGCCTTACGCTCTGGGGCGCGCTTTATCTTGCGATAGTATGCGTACTGCCGTCTTTCTTAGTGGTGCAGTTCAACGCGCCTTTTTACTTCGGCGGCACGGCCTTGTTGATAGTCGTCGGCGTTGCAATGGATACCGCCCAGCAGATAGAGTCCCACATGCTCGCGAGGAGTTATGAGGGATTGCTCAAAAAAGGCAAGATCAAGGGAAGGTTCTAAAATAAATGTATTTTTCCTTAACCAAGAACAGATAACCGATATGAATCTAATACTGCTCGGCGCACCGGGCGCAGGCAAAGGTACGCAGGGCAAGATACTCTCGGACAGGCTTCATATACCGCAGATATCGACCGGCGACATACTGCGCGCAAACGTAAAAAACAAGACGGCCCTCGGCATAAAGGCAAAGGAGTTCATGGACAGGGGCGTGCTCGTAACCGACGACATTGTCGTAAGTATGGTAGAAGAGCGTCTTATGATGAACGACTGCGCCGCTGGTTTTCTGCTTGACGGCTTTCCGAGAAACATGAAGCAGGCCGAGGCGCTTGAGGCGCAGCTTGTACGCATAGGCAAGGGTATCGGCCACGTCATCGGCATCGAGGTGGACAAAAAGACGCTTGTAAAAAGACTCTCCGGCAGGCGCGTGTGCAGGAAGTGCGGCGCCAATTATCATATAATATTCAGTCAGCCGCTCAATATGGGCGTTTGCGACAAGTGCGGCTCCGCCGAGATATATCAGCGGGAGGACGACAAGGAGGAAACAATAGAGGCGCGCCTTGTCGTGTATGAGCAGGAGACCTTCCCGCTCATAGAGCACTATACGAAAAAGGGCATGTATCACGCAATAGACGGCACCGGCGTGGTGGACGGCATTACAGGCTCGATCATGGAGATAATTGGCCAACGAAGCAATAATTCTTAAGACGCCTCAAGAAATAGCGATAATGCGAAGGGCGGGGTTGGTGGTTGCCCGAGTACTTGAGGCGCTTGAAGAGACGGCAAGACCTGGTCTGACCACGTTGGGGCTTGAGCGCTTGGCAGAGGAAGAGATAAGGCGGGGGGGCGCGTCTCCGGCCTTCAAAGGATACAGGGATTATCCGTTCTGTCTGTGCACATCGCTCAACAACGAGGTCGTGCACGGTATGCCCTCGGCGAGGGCGCTCAAGGACGGCGATATATTGAGCATAGACGTGGGCGTGTTGCTTGACGGTTTTTACGCGGACGCGGCCATCACGCTTCCCATAGGCAATGTCTCAGATGAGGCTTTGAGGCTTATAAACGTAACGCGGGAGTCTTTGGACAAGGCTATCGGAGAGGCGAGAAGCGGGGCCAGGCTCATGGACATATCGAGCGCGGTTCAGAGGCACGTCGAGGCTCAGGGTTTTTCGGTTGTAAGAGAGTTCGTAGGACACGGCATAGGGATGCGCCTTCATGAAGCGCCGCAGGTGCCGAACTTCGGTTCGCCCGGCATGGGAGTAAGGCTCAAATCAGGCATGGTTCTGGCGATAGAGCCGATGATAAACGCGGGCGGTTATGACGTAAAGGTGCTCAAGGACGGCTGGACCGTCGTAACCGTTGACGGGAGCCTTTCGGCGCACTTCGAACACACGGTCGCAATAACCGAGAACGGCCCGTATGTGCTGACAAGGCCATAGTAGTTTGCCGATAGGAGAGATACAAGGGCTATGCCAAAAGAAGAGGCCATACAGGTTGAGGGTACGGTCATAGAGACGTTGCCCAACGCCATGTTCAGGGTAGAGTTGGAAAATAAGCACAGGGTGCTTGCTCATGTTTCAGGTAAAATGAGGATGCATTTCATAAAGATACTTCCGGGGGACAAGGTAACGATAGAGCTCTCCCCGTATGACCTTACAAGGGGCAGGATAACCTACAGGGCCAAGTAGTCGCGCTTTGCGGGTTTGGTTATGTTCGCTATAATTTTTAAGGAGATAGTATGAAGGTAAGAAGCTCGGTAAAAAAGATATGCGCCAAGTGCAAGATAGTGCGGCGCACCGGCGTAGTGCGCGTGGTTTGCGTCAATCCCAAACATAAACAAAGACAGGGCTAATTCAAAAGGCAACGGAGGAGTAAGTGGCAAGAATAGCCGGAGTAGACCTTAACAAAAATAAACGCATCGGTATCGCGCTGATGAAGATATTCGGCATCGGCACAACTTCATCGGGCAAGATACTTGCAAAGGCCGGCGTCGACCCCGCGATAAAGACGCAGGATTTGACCGAGGCTCAGGTGGGCGCCATCAGAAAGGTCATAGACACTGATTTTAAGGTCGAGGGCGACCTGAGGAAAGACGTGTCCATGCATGTAAAGATGCTGACGGACATGGGGTGCTACAGGGGCCTCCGTCATCGGAAGAACCTTCCCGTGCGCGGCCAGCGGACGCATACCAACGCGAGAACGCGGAAAGGCCCGAGAAAGGGCGTCGTGTCGCTGAGAAAGGCCGAGTAAGAGGCAGGGCAATCGGAAACCAACGAAGGCGGCTCACGCCGGCGATAAACTTGATGGAGAGGAAATAGATGGCAAAGCCTAAGAAGGAAAAAAGGGCGGTATCAAAGGGCGTTGTTCACATAAAGTCAACGTTCAATAACACTATTATAAGCATAACCGATCCGGCCGGCAATGTGCTCGCATGGTCAAGCTCGGGAGGACAGGGATTCAAGGGATCGAGGAAGGGCACCCCGTTCGCCGCTCAGGTGGCCGCCGAGACGGCCGCGAGAAAGGCGATGGACAGCGGCGTAAGATCGGTAGACGTCTATCTCAACGGCCCCGGTTCGGGCAGAGAGGCGGCATTGAGGGCATTACAGTCCGCAGGTTTCGGCATCAGCCTTATAAGGGACGTAACGCCTTTGCCGCACAACGGATGCAGGCCGCCTAAGAGACGCAGGGTTTAATTTGATGGGAAGGCGTTGGCGGAGCAGCCCTAATATCGAATAATGTTTATTAGGCCCTTCTCCATCTCAACGGGGCATGATACGGCAAGGCCGCGCCCCCTCCCTACCCTCCCCCGCGAGGGGGGGGAGGGGGATAATGAATGATTCATAAGACAAAGAGGGAGGTCTCAAGTTGGCAAGGCATTTGAGTTCCGTATGCAAGTTGTGCAGGCGCGAAGGAGCAAAACTTTTTTTCAAGGCTGATAGGTGCTACACGGATAAATGCGCCTTCGAGAGAAGGAGCTACGCCCCGGGTCAGCACGGACAGGCCAGGGGAAAGGTTTCCGAGTACGCGCTTCAACTCAGGGAAAAGCAGAAGATAAAGCGGATATACGGGTTGATGGAGGCGCAGTTCAAAAATACCTTCAAGGCCGCGGAACGGGCAAAGGGCATCACAGGCGAGACCCTTGTCGCGTATCTGGAGAGGCGTCTTGATAACGCCGTATACAGGCTTGGCTTCGCCGGGTGCAGGAAAGAGGCGCGGATGATGGTTACGCACGGAGGCTTCAAGGTGAACGGGCGTTCCGTCGACATCCCGTCCTACAGGTTGAAGAGCGCGGACGTAATTGAGGTTACGGACAAGTGGAAGAAAAAGCCCAAGCTTGCAGAAAACGCCAAGTCGGCGGAGAGAAGGGGCATACCGGAGTGGTTCACGCTCGACAAGGGGCTGATGAAGGGCATAGTGGCCCGTTTGCCGAGACGCGAGGACGTAACCGTGCCGATGAACGAGCAACTTGTCGTAGAGTTGTATTCGAAGTAAGCCGGGTTCGTCGAGGCTTGCGTCCGGTATGATGCGTGCCGTGCAACGCACGGGCATCAAAGCCGCTGCGGGGCGCAACGGTAATTAAATAATATATATCCTTGTTCCATACATAAATTAAGAGACGGGGGCATCATGCAAAAAAACTGGCGTGACCTTATCAAACCTAAAAAGCTCGAGGTTGAAAAGGAAACACTTACCAACACTTATGGAAAGTTTGTTGCAGAGCCTCTGGAACGCGGTTTTGGCGTAACCATCGGGAATTCGCTCAGAAGGATATTGCTGTCGTCCCTGCAGGGCGCGGCGATAACCAACGTCAAGATAGACGGCGTTCTTCACGAGTTTTCTTCAGTGCCGGGCGTCAAAGAGGACGTATCGGATATAATCTTAAACCTCAAGCAGGTAAAGCTCAGGATACACGGCGACGGCCCTAAGACGCTTCGCATAAAGGGCACCGGGCCGCATGGCGTGGTTACGGCAAAGGAGATCATCTGCGATTCGACCGTCGAGATATTGAATCCAAGCCAGCATATCGCAACCGTGTCCAAGGACGCGAAGTTCGACTGCGAGCTGATAGCAAACCAGGGCAAGGGATACGTGCCCGCCGAAAGGAATAAGCTCCCTGAGACGACGATAGGGATGATTGCGATCGACTCCGTGTTCCAGCCGGTAACGCGCGTCAACTTCAACGTAACGCACGCGAGGGTCGGGCAGAGAACCGACTACGACAAGCTCGTCCTTGAGCTGTGGACGTCCGGCGCGATAGACCCGCTCAGCGCCGTCGCCATAGCCGCCAAGATATTCAAGGACCAGTTGAGCGTGTTCATAACGTTCGAGGAGGAGGCAGAGGCGTTCTCGGACAAGCCGGACGCAAACCCGCAGTTCAACGAGCATCTTTTCAAGACCGTGGACGAGATGGAGCTTTCCGTGAGGAGCGCCAACTGTCTCAAGAACGCGGACATAAAGTACATCGGCGAGATGGTGCAGAAGACCGAGCAGGAGATGCTCAGGACGAAAAATTTCGGCAGAAAGTCCTTGAATGAGATAAAGGAACTGCTTCACAACATGGGACTCGACTTCGGCATGAATGTTGACAACTTCCCGTCAAGGAAGTCGCTCGACTCCATGCGTACTACGGAAGTTAAGGAACCGGCCTGAAAAGGGCGGGGCGATAACCCGATAATCGAATCGATAAGGCCGCCTCTAAAAATTAGCTATTTTTTCTGAGGTCGAGGCGGGGGCGAAAATAAAAGCGGAGCATATATGCGAATATGTGAGCATTTTATTTTCGCCACCAACAAAGAGATCAGGAAAAAGAGCAATTTTTAGAGGTTGCCATTAAGGGGTGGTGTTGAGATGAGACACAACAGAGACGAAAAACGCTTTGATATGAACGTTGGGCATCTTAGGGCGGTCATGGCCAATATGACCAACGACCTGGTGCTCGCAGGCAGGATACGCACCACGACGCCGAGGGCAAAGCTCCTCAGACGCTACGCCGAGAGGATGATCACGCTCGGAAAGGACGGGAGCGTACACGCAAGGCGCAGGGCATTTGCCTTCATGCGCAATAAGATTGCGGTAACACGGCTTTTTGACGCCGTGGCCCCTCAGTACACGGAGAGGAAAGGCGGATATACGAGGATCATAAAGCTTGGCGCAAGACCGGGCGATAACGCGCACATGTCCTTTATAGAATTGGTCGGGTCGCCTCAAGAGGCAAAGGCCGTTGGAACAAAGCCGGCAAAAAAAGTATCGAAGCCCGCGCCTAAGAAGACGACGGTAAAAGCATCCGCTGGGACAGAGGCAAAGGCGGCCGCGAAAAAGACCGAGAAGAAGGCCGCTGGAGAGGCAAAGACCGTTAAAAAGAAGAAGGCCGAGGCCTGATCCGATTAAGGCGACGGACGTAAATCCTAATACCGCTGGCATAAAGACGGAGGAAGAAAAATGTCAAACGCAATGACCAAGCTGCAGATCGAAAACGCCATAGCCGAGAAAGCCAACGTGCCCAAGAAAACGGTGCACGAGGTGCTACTCGCCATGACCGATTTGGCGTACACGGAAGCGGCAAACAGTTTCACGATACCCGGGATAGGCAAGCTCGTGCTTGTTGACAGAGCGGCGAGGCAGGGCAGGAATCCGCGCACTGGCGAGACCATACAGATACCGGCCAAGCAGGCCGTGAAGTTCAGGCTCGCCAAGGTCTGCAAGGACGCGGTGCTCAAGAAGTAGGTTGCTTGTGTTTGTCCGGTGTAGTACCCGACGGAAAGGGTAGGCGGATTGGGCAAGGCATAATACTTATCAGTCCGTATGCACATCCCGTATAAAAGTTTTTTGGCTATGCGCCTCGCCGATTTTGGCGGGGCGTTTTTTTGTGGCGGCGCGAGAAAACTCCTTCTCCCATCCCCCCCCAAGTTGGAGAGGAAACTTCAAGGGAAGCCCCATCTGAAAACAGATTGCGCCGCTACGTTATATGTGTTATAAAGTTGATATTAGAAGATATTCTCCCTCATCATGGACATGTGGACAATGAAAAACACATTGGCACATAGCTTGCAAAGGCAGGCTGTGTAACGTTTTTTCGACAACCGATCTTTTAATTTAAGAAAAAGACAGGTCATTTAATGGCCTGTCTTTTTTTGTTTTGAGGAGTTCGCAGTCTGGGTTAGCGAAGTGCAACCCAATGGTCATTCGTAAAAAGATTCGGACGATGACACCGGCCCAGCGCACGGCATTTTGTGTTTTTCCGTGCCCTTAGTTCATAAGATAGGTGCGTTACGCTTCACCAAATTCCTCGAAACTATGCTAAGGGATAGGTTTTACTTAAAAATAGTTGCGGTTGTTATCATTTTAGTTGCCGCACTTTATTTTTTCCGCGTTTCGCAAGAGGCCCTTGCCACAAACGGCGCATTCCCCTCGACCAAGCACGGCGGCGGCACGACCGACGGGGAAACGCCTTGCGCCGGAGGCGTGAACAGAGGGCTTGGCGTGGACTACGGCGGGGACTGCACGACCGCGGCCACGACAAACGCATACAATAGCGGCAATACCGCGGCAGGCACATATAAGTCCGGCGAGTGCAACCACTGCCACGAACTCCATTCAAGTTTCGGCGGGGCCGAACCTTATCCGAATACAAGCTCCTTCACACAGCAATATCTTCTCTTCAATCTTCCCACGACCACGGCCGGAGGATACGCCGAGCTTTGCTGGTACTGCCATGACCGCATGTCCAACATAAAGCGGCTCCGGAAGCGGCCTTGGCGTAGGCAGGTGGGGCTTTTATCAGGGTCAAACGGCCTATAAGGCGTCGAGCCACTACGTCAACTACACAAACATGTACTGGCCGGGCACGACCGGGGACCCGGTAACAATATACCCAAGGCAGAACCGGTCAA
>JACRCE010000026.1 GCA_016213015.1 Deltaproteobacteria bacterium
TGTCAACGTTGAATCTTATGCCGAAGGCCCCCGGGTCTTCCCAATAGTCCGAGCCGCGAAAGAGCATCAGCGCGTTTATGAACGCGACCCGGCCTATCCATTGCTTCATGCCCACGATGAACTCGATGGTCTCGTCAACGTCGGCCTCTGTCTCGCCCGGGATGCCGACCACGATGTTTATTTCCGTGTATATTCCGGCCTCTGTCGCGTCCCTGAGATTCCTTCTGATTATCTCCTTTGTAGTGCCCTTCAACTGAAGCCTCAGCGTATTTTCAGACCCGGCGTCGACGCCGAAGCGCAGACACACGAAGCCCGCCTCGCTCAACTTGTCATAGTATCGCCTGTCAGCCCTCTTATCACACCTCAACTGCGCCGTCATCCGCACCTTCAGTTTTCTCCTTATAATCTCGGCGCAAAGCCTGTCGATTATCTTCGGATTCCCGTGGAGGTCGCTTTCGTTGAAGACGAACTCCTCAAAGCCTTTTGAATGAAAAAACTCCAGGTCGTCAACCACCTTTTCCGGCGTGCGTATTCGCCAGTTGAACCTCTCGGCGCAAAAGCGGCACTTGGACCATGAACATCCCCTGCTTCCCACTATCGGGATGAGCGCATAGCCGTTCCAGTTGCGATACAGCCCAAGGTCCGCCCATTCATAGCGCGGATGCCCAAGGGCGTCAAGGTCCTCAGGCGCTCGGCTCGGCGTAAAACGCCTGTCCGGCGCGTCATAGCGCGACCAGATACCCGCCATGTCCCGCGGCTTATCTCCCTTGAGTATGGCATTGACGAGCGGGCCTATCGTCAGATCGGCCTCGCCCACTACCGTATAATCCGCCAATGGGAAAAGCCCTTTTGCCGCGCCGCTCTGAAGACAGCTCATGCCGCCGACTACGATGATTACATCCGGATGGAGTTGTTTTACGCGCCCGACCACCTCGCGGCTAAACAATAGATTGGCCTGCTGCAGGGAACACCCAAGTATACGAGGCCGCGCCTTGGCAATCTTTTCCGCTATATCGTTTATCTCATCTCTGAAGTATTCAATGAAGTCCGGCTTTTCCCACTCAAGATAATGCACGGGGAGCCACGGGTCATCCGGCATGGCCGCGCCGGACGGGGTTCTCATTACCGGAATACCGTCAAGTATCCGCGTCGAGTGATAACGATGATAGATGATTATGTCGAGGTCAACCGTCTGCAGCTTTATAGGCTCCTTCTTGAGCGCGTCATGCACGTAGCCGAAACCGACCGGCATCTGGCCAAGGCTCCTTGCCGGAAGGTCCATGAGTATCACGTCCATGCCGGCCTTGAAGTTGATCTCAGGTATGTCGATTGGGTAGATGCCCTCTACAAACGGAACCCATGCCGAGTCCGGAATAAGCGCCGGGGAAATCTCCTTTATGGCGTCAAGCGTCATTACGACAATGTTTTTCGGCAGTAATCTTTTCATCCTGTGGATGTCCTGCCAACGGGTCGCCGCCAGAAAAACGGCTCTCACGCCGTCAGGGAGGCGCACCGCCTCGGCCTCAGTTGTATCATCCGGCATAGTCAATACCGCCTGAGCGGCCGTTTTCAATTCAGGCGCAAGCTCAAAGATATAATCGCAAAGGTCTCCATGCTTGAAAACAACAAACATCTGTCCGTCATCGAGCAGGCGCTTGGCAATGGCCGCGATTATGGCGCGATCGGATGCGCCCCGGTCGCGCCTCAAGACCCGGCCTAAACCCACCTTCATTTTTTTGACGGTTGTTTCTATTTTCAAGGTTACGTCAGCCATAAACGCTCCGGTTTTGAAAATTCTCCGCCATGAATGGCGTAGAATTTTGATGGTGAGGTAATGACGATCAAGAGTGTCCGCCTTGACCCGCCCAGCGCCGCTTTCTGTTGCTGAGATTTGTGCAGGCACGGGTCTTTGTGCCGCAAAGCGGCGCTGAGCGGGATTGCGGCGGACACTCCATTCATGGCGTTTTTGAATCGCCGACTAATCGCTTTATCCCGCGCTTCAAGCGCATGAAGGCAAGCGGCACAATCGCCCTGTTTATCCGTCTCCTCGCATCATCATGCGTGCCTGCGGAAAACATGACACTGTAGCGCTTATCAAGGACGCGCTCCATATCAAAGGAGCCTTCCCCCTGAGGCAGGGCAAAATATCGGCCGCCGCAGTAGATGATGTTGAACCCCTTATACCCCTCCTCGACAAGCGTCGGCGACGCGCCGGAGGCCGTTGGATTCTGCGCGGAGGGCACCCTGTCGTCAATGGCCGCGTCCACTCGCCGCCTTGAATCAGCGGTCAAGACGTCCTTGTGAGAGCGCGCCTTTGCGTCGCTAAGGTCAACGTCGCCAAGATAAAGCGGGATGCCGAAGAAGGCGTCCTTCCAGCTGACGATATTGTAGCCCTTGTACGAATCGAGGAGCAGGGGCGCTGATGCCGAAAGAAACGGGGCTTCGATAACCTGCATAGACGGTTTAGCGGGGGCCTTGTCAATCATAGAACGCGCCTCTTGGACTGAAAACGCGGTGATGATGCCCGGCTTTGATCGGTCTGAGGCATTGAGCAGATCAACGCGCCCGAGATCGAGCGGTATGGCGTAGAAAACGCCTCCAAGGCTTGCGACGTTATAGCCGTTATGAGAGCACTCAAGCGTCGGCGCGGCCTCTTGAGGCGCGTCAAACGTCTCTCCGCTCGCCTCGTCTATATTTATTATTACCTGCTCCTGCGTCCGGGCCGTTATGATGCCGGGCTTTGCGCGGTCGTTTTTTTTTGCAAGGTCGAGCGCCCCGAGGCTAAGCGGAACGCCGTAGACCGACTCTTCAAACTCCACGAGGTTGTAGCCCTTCCGGGAACCGATAAGTATCGGCGCGAACCCGGGGTTTACGAACCGCACATTGCTCATGGCTTGCAGCATCTTCTCGCAGAACTCGGCCTTGAGCTTGTCATCGGTTTCCGCGCACCTCTCGACGTGCTCTTCAAGTCCGGTCTTCAAAAGGCTTGCAAAGAGCGGATACCGGCCGGTTATGACCCTGAGGGCCTCTACCTCGTCTCTGAAGCGGGCAAACTCCCATGTCGTCGGCGTTCCTTGGTCGAACAGTTTTTTTATCCGGCCCGGTATGATTCCCAAGAGCTTCAATTCAGGATACCTTGCCCATATCGCCTCCACGGCGGCAATGCGCCCTGTCTTTGTCCAATCGTTGACGAACGTCCGCATATCCGCATTCCAGAGCCTTTGCGACTCGGTTGTTCCGTAAGAGAGCGTGGCCCCGCCGAGATGCGTGGCTGACGAGTGCGGCGAAACGAGAACCTTGAATCCGGCCTCCCATATCCTCAGGCCGTAGTCGATGTCCAGAAAATATTTGTTGTATCTTTCGTCGACACGGACGTGCCCGCAGGCCGGGATGTTTATCATCATTATGGCGCTGCACAGGCTTTGAATCTCCCTGACGGCCTCAGGCGCTTGCGTAAGATGCGCGTGCATCCCGTATTCATTGCCCATGAAGTAGACGCCCGCGTAGGAAAGGACGTTGTCCTTGTCCTTATGCAGGGGCACTACGACCCCTGCGTCCTTGTCAAAGGCAAAACCCTTTTTAAGCCCGTCAAGCCAGCCGCTTTCCACGAACACGTCGTCATCCATGAGCACAAGGTAGTCGGTGCGCGTAACGCTTAAAATCCTGTTCATCTCCCTTGGGTGGTTGAATCCCTTGCCGTTGTTGTTGTCGAGTATGACAAGGTCGTAATCGGATGTATGCTCCTTTATAGCCTCAAGGCACTTTTTAGCGTGCGGTTTTTCGATGCCTGAGGTAACGACCCCGATTGTAACGCGGCCAATTGCCTGTCCGTTGCCTGCGAGCGCGGCAGGGCCGAGCCTTTGCACGAACTCCGGCCTTCTATAGCCGTGCGAATCGCGCACCGTCGCAAGGGAGGCCTTTACGCGCTCCTCTGCCAGATGCGTCGTCCGTTCTTCAATGATATGCGCCAGTTTGAGCGCGTCGCTCTTGCGCCTGTCAAACGTCTTGTCGAAGTCAACGGCGTCGAGTTTTATTATCTCCTGCTTAGGGACATAAACCCGCTTATCGTTCCCGCCTACATGACCGCCGGCCCGACCTCCCTGATGCGCGTAGTTGTCATGCTCAAAGATAACGTCAGGCAAATAAAAAATCCTCTTATGGCCGATATGCGCCAGCATGTTGTATGTGTCGTAGATATGGTCGTCTATCCGGTAGCGCCGGTACTGGGCAGGGCATACGCCTATCGCGTCGCAGGCGATTCTGGATAATATCGGGAAGGTGCATAGTTTTTCCTCGAACATCAGGTCGTTCGTATGGATAAGCGCCACGTCGTCGTCAAACCTTGCAAAGACGTTGTAGACCGCCCTGTCCCATGCCCTTGTTCGCACTATTACGTCGTCGTTTATAAGACACACATACCGCCCCTTGGACGCCTGATAACAGGCGCGGTTCAACTCCCCCATGTTCGCGCCCTTAGGGGTAACGACGCGCGTCAGTCGGAACCTGTGCTCGGTTATGGCCTGACTTTCCATGTCGTCCTCGTCCGCCGCGAGCACGACTTCGATAAATTCGGGGAACGCGGTCGTATCGGCAAGGCTCTGGAAAAAACGTCTCACAAGATCAGGACGATTTCTCGTGGGCATGAGGAATGAGAATTTTATCATTACGCGCCTCCTTGGTTGTTTTTGAGCGCGGCCGTCAGCGCGGCCATGAGAAGTTTATCCTCATACAACTCTTGCGTTCGCGCAGCCAGAGCGGTCTGACTGGCCCTGCCGTCCATTTCAAGCGCGTCCAACCGCTTTTTTGCGCGTTCAAGCTCGTTTATCAACGCGCTCGCCATGAACTCGGCCTCGGCCTTTGCCTCGCGTTCAAGCATAAGTCTTGCCTCGTCTTGCTTCAGCTTCGCCTTTACCGCCTTGAGCCTTTCAACCAGTCCGGCAACGGCCTCGCGTTGCTTTACGCGCTCCTCGTCAAGCGTCGCTTTAAGGCCGCGTATCTCGCTCTCCTGCCTTGTGGTTGTTTGGGTCAGCGCCGCTATTTCAGTCCTTGCGCCCTCGATTTCAGTCGTCGGATGCGCTATCTCACCCGCATCGCGCATATCCTCCTCGCTTGAATCAAGGACGCGATCAATCAGATATTTGGCCTCATGCAGCGTGGCGGCGCAAACGTATCTTCGTTCGGAGGCAAATCCATTGAGCCTATGCTCGTCCTCCGTCGGCAGGTCAATCTGCCCGATGGACTTGTCTAAACAGTGAAACCTATTCCCATAACGCACGATATTGAAGTCCCTGTAGCCTTCGATAAGCTCAGGCGCATCCGAAGGGAGAGCCTCCTCGATTGAACCTGGGGTTTCCATACCCGCGCCCGGCAAGACAATTGAGAAATCGCTTTGCCTGTAGGAGCGCGAATCAACGACGAGCGCAAGACGCCTGCGATACTCCTGCTCGCGTTTGCCCGCCTCATTCAAGTCAATGAGCCGGCAAAGCGCAAGGGCATCGCTTTTTCTCGTCTCCAAAAGCTCGTCATACAGCAGGGCGTCCTTCCCGATTATCCCCTGATCCGGTATATAAAACTTCCCGTCCCCGGATTTGAATATCTCCCCTTCGCCATGCGCCTCATGCGCGAAGTTGTCATGCTCGAAGACCACCTCCGGCAGGTAGAAGATCCTTTTATGTCCAAGATGGGCAAGGATGTTGTAGGTGTCGTAGACGTGGTCGTCAATCCGGTACCTCCTGTAGTCGGCCGGCGTCACGCCGATGGCCTCGCACGCGCGGCGGGACCTGATAGGAAAGGTGCACAGCTTGTCGCCGAACAGAAGGTCGTTCGTGTGCACAAGTGCCACCTCGTCATCAAACCGTTCGTACAGGTCGTAAACTACCCTGTCCCAGTTTTTCGTCCTGACGATGACGTCGTCGTTCATAAGACAAACGATACGTCCCCTTGAGAGTTTGAAGCACTCGTTGTAAATGAACCCGAGCGTTGAGCCTTTTGGGACCACGCACCTGCGTATAGTAAGGCGCGGCTCCTCCACGGCGAGGCTCTCTTGGTCGTCGTCGATGCCGAGTACAACCTCAAGCGCCTCCGGCGCCTCAGCCGTGGCAAGCACGGATTCGAAAAACCGCTTCAATAGGGCGGGTCTTCCCCGCGTCGGCAAAAGAAAAGAGAATTTTATCATCCGTACCAGCCTCCCCCGCCTTTTTTGTAAAAAAGGTGGGCCAAAAAACTTTTAAAAAAGGAATAAACAGCCGGGCTGACGATTACAAATGTTGCCCGCAACCCGTTAACCCGCTTCATCTATATACGCCCTTGTTACCGCCTCTGAAGCGCCCTGCATGTTGAGTTCATGACCCTTGAGCCAGATGGCCGTGTCGCAGATCATATTGACGTCGGATAAGCTGTGCGACACGAAGACGATGGTGGTTCCTTTTTTCTTGAAGTCGCGTATCTTGTCGAGCGACCTTTTCTGGAAGTCTATGTCCCCTACGCCGAGCACCTCGTCTATCAGGAGCAGTTCGGGGTCGAGGTGCGCCACCACCGAAAACCCGAGCCTTGCCGACATGCCCGTCGAATACGTCCTTACCGGCTCGCGTATCATGTCCGCAAGGCCGGAAAATTCGACGATCTCGTCCGTCCTGCGCCGCACCTCGGCCTTACTGAGACCCAGTATCACGCCGTTCAATACGATGTTCTCGATCCCCGACAGGTCGGGGTGAAATCCCGCGCCAAGCTCCAAAAGCGGGGCAACCCGGCCGTTGACCCTGACCATTCCGCTCGTTGGCTTCATCACCCCGGCTATAAGCCCAAGCACGGTGCTCTTTCCCGCCCCGTTCCTGCCGATGATGCCGCAAGCCTCGCCCCGCTTGACGTTGAAGGTTACGCCCTTGAGCGCCGCAAGCGGCGCATTGCCATTTCCGTTCATCGAGCGCGAACGAACGACGGCGCCGGGCAGGTTGAAGATGAACTGTTTAAGCCCTCCGTTGACATGGCTCAAGGACGGATAACTCTTCCACACGTCTTCGAACTCTATCGCCCAATCGCTCATAGCGCCTCGGCCAGCCGCCATTCAAGCCTTGTATAAACGAGCCTGCCGCAGACAAAAAAGAAGATCCCCCAAAGCGCCGCGATTGCGGAATATTCCACGTTCAGCGCGCCTTCAAGAAAGAGCTGTTGGTAACTCAATATCAGCGGGGCAAGCGGGTTCAGCAGCATCATCTTTCCGGTTCCCTCCGGCATTATCCGCATCGAATATACGATCGGCGTCGCGTAGAAAAGAAGGTTTAAGAGTATGCTTGTTATCCTCTCCAAGTCCCTGAAAAAAAGATTGACCGACGCGGCGGCAAGCGCGGCCCCTGATATCATAAGGCTCTGCGCGGCAATGAGCACGGCAAGTCCGGGGAGCCACTGCCACGTCGGGAACCCGCCGTATATCAGAAGAAAGACCACTATGACGGGCAGCGACAGCATGAAGTGGATAAGTTCGCTGAGTATGACGCTGTAGATTATGGCCTCCCTCGGAAAGGATGTTTTCTTGATGAGCGATGCGTTCGACACGAAGGCCATGACGCTCGTGTTGATCGAGTTCGACAGAAACTGCCACGGAAAAAGTCCGGCTATCAAAAAAAGCGGATAGTCATCTATCCCCACCTTCATTACGACCTTGAAGGCGAAAAAGAAGATCAGCGCCAGCGTCAATGGGTTTAACAACGACCAGAGGTACCCGAGATAGCTCCGCTTGTACCTGACCTTCATCTCCTTTTTAGTCAACTCCACTATCAGGTCTTTTAATCTCTCCATGTTCCGATTCGTCCATTTCATGTCCGGGCTTTCTTAAAGAAGTAGGATGTTTTTTTCGTCCACGTCCATGCTTTTCAGGAATTCCGCGCTCTCGCTTGCCCCCGCAAGGGTTGCCACGACAACCTTGCCCTTATAGTCGCGTATCGTATTGACCGGCCTGACGGAAAAACTTGAAAAACTGTTGCCCTCGGTTCTGTCATAGACCGCGCCCACCTTTACCGGCGACGGTTGACTGAGCCGATAGAGCACCTTTGCCACGTCGCCAGTGCCGTACAACGCGAACTCCTTGACGTTTTCAGCGGCAAGGGTCTTCAGACATTCCTCGCAGCTTCTGAGCACGTACCGGTTGTATCGCGCCATGTTCTTAACGAAGGCATACGCCTTGAACGCCTTCCTGAACACGTCCATCGCGCTCTTCGGCTGCCTTGAAAACCTCGTTGCCTTCATGTGGAACTGCTTGACGCCGATGGTTAGAAACGTCGTTGCAAGGCGTATCGCGGAGAGCGGATTCTTGAGAAACATGCCGTTGAGTTCATCCGAATCATGCGCCGGCCTCAGGTTCCTTATGGCCCAGCGGTCAAGCTCCTGTTCGGGCACGCACTGGTTCAAGAGCGGCTCATAGATTATCTCGTCTGGATGAAGCCTCATCGCCCGAATGGCCGGATTTTCAACGAGCGGCTTTATCCTCCTTGTGCTCCTTACCCTAAGCGCGGTCGTTGACATATTCCGTCCGTTATGCGGCCCCATGTAATTGGCCTCGCCGTCCGTGCCCGGGTGCCATACGTGATACAAAAATTCCTCGTCATGCCAGATGATCTTAAGCCCCGCGTTCCGGAGCCTGAAGGTCATCTCATACGGCCCGCATACGTGCCCAAGATAATCGTCATGCTCGTCGGCCCCGCCTATGTTTATGATGTCCCGCCTTTTAGCGCAAAAACAGGCCCCGTAGTTCCTTGCGTGAAGCTCGTCATCCATATCGAGAAGGCCGGTCGTCTTTCCATCCTTCCAATTAAGACACCCTTTGCCGAGTATCTCGTCAACCGGCGGATAGTTGAACGGATAGAACCGCTTGTCGTTGTTCCTGACCTGATCGAGGTGCAGGACAACGCCCGGGTTATCCTCAAAGGTCTTTATTATGCTTTTGATAAATGACGGACGTAAAACCGCGTCCGAGTCGCAGATGACGATTATCTCGCCACGCGCGGCAATGAGGCCCGCGTTGTACATGAGGTGCTTATGGTAGTAGACCTTGCCCGGCATGTTCATTATGATCCATCTGTCGATCATCGGATTGGGATGAACGCCGGTTGCGGCGGTCTCAAGCGCCTTGGGCCTTGCGCCGTAATACTCAATCCAGACGACCTCGTAATCCTCTCTCGCGGCGCTCTGTTCGTTAAGATATTTGAGCACGTGAAAACTTTCACGGCACGACCAATCAACGACGATGACGCTGACCCTCGGCTGAACTGTCCGTGAACGGTTATCAAAGGCTATTTCGATCATTATGTTCGCCCTACATTCCAATGGCTTTATCGACTTCTACGACGCGCCTTTGCGTCATCGGTCTTACGGCGCGTCCCAGCAGTTCGTATCCGTCCTCTTCAAGAATCGCGCTCAAATCAGACTCGATGCCCGTGTGCGCCCCTTCATTCAAACCGCATCCGCAATGGCCGTCATTTCCGTTCAATTCGACGACGGCGCCGGGAACGTAGAGCGTCTTGAATCCGGCCAAGCGGGCATTGCGGCTGAGTCCCACGGCGTCAATGCGGCCATCGCCGGTCTCCAGCGCGGCGTAGTTGATGAAAACATCCCTGCGCGCCATGACACAATCGGCCGAGACCGCCTGAAGTTCGCGCAGCTTGCTTACGGCCGTTGAGTCGGCCTTCAGCCCCGCGTAAAGCGGCGTGGAACGCAGGGATGCGCCTCGAAGGTAGAATCCGTAACCGGCATTCACGATGCGTCCGTTTCTCGGCTCGATGAATTTGCAGCCGGCTATGCCGACGGCTCCGTCGGCCTTCATCGCGCCAAGCAGCGCTCTTAGCCAGCCGCGCCTCGGGTCGATCCTGTTGGTAATGAAGACAAGATAGTCCGCGCGCGCGGACTCGGCGCTCAAGGCGCGCTCCTCGCCGCGGCTCCTGCCCTCGGCGCCTTCGAGCGCCCTTATCACCCCGGCCATATCGCCGCACGGATACTTGAGTTCATCGGCTCTGTGAGACTCGACAATGACCTCGATTGAAGCCTCAAGCATGGCCTCGCTCATGGCCCTCCTTGGATGAACAAAGCCGCCATTGCCTGTGATTATCAGCGACACGTCGGGCTTGATTTTTTGCGCGGCCTCCGCCCTTTGGCCGTTGGACGCGATATGTCCTGCAAGGCCGGCGGCCGCGTGTCTTCGCTCGTCGGCGTATCCTATGAAAAGCATGTCGTCATGGCTCTGATCCTTTTTAACGTAGGTCGCGTCAACCCCTGATTTCCCGACCGTGTAGTGCATGTGCTCGAAAACCACGTCGCCCAAATAACGAATCCTGTCGTGCCCTAATGCCCTCAGCCTCTTGAAAACGTCGAAGATATGCGACTCGATATGCAGATTCAAGTAGTCCGGCGGGCAAGGCCCGTCGATTATCCCGCACGCAAGGCGCGGCATGACGGGGAAGGTCGGCACCCTCTCGCCCTGATCGAGGTCGTTGCCGTACACGAGCGCTATGTCGTCCGGAAACCCTTCAAAGGCTTGAAGCATTACCGCGTCCCAGCCGTTCGTGCGAACGACAACGTCGTCGTTCATCAGCATCACGTAACGGCCGCGGCTCGCCTCGAAACACTCGCGCACCATCGCGCCCATCGGCGCGCCGAGCGGTCTGATTACCCGCCTGACGTTCAATTCCGGAAAGACGACCCCCTGGCTTAGAACGTCGTTTGCGTCTATATACAACACCACCTCAAGTCCGCGAAGATTTGTCGTTGTCCTCAAAAGGCTCTCGAACAGTTTTTTAAGCCGATCCGGACGGCCTCTTGTCGGCAGAAGAATAGACAGGTCAATCACGCAATGGCCTCGCTCACGAGCGCGTGGCTTTTAAGCACGTCCTTCATCGTTGCCCCGCGCCCCTCAATGGTAAGCCTGACGCCGTTTTCGCGGATAATCCCGCTCATCTCCTTGACGATGCCCAACTGGCGGCTGTCCTTGCATAAAAGCAGGTGATCGTCCGCCTCGCCGTGATTCTCGGATAGGTGTATCTCGGCTATCCGTCCCGCATAATCCGTGAACAGGCGATCAACCGCGCCTTGGAAGTCGAAACCAAGAAGGGCTGCCGACACGTAAAGATGCCCAAGGTCAAGAAGGAGCCGCGCGTCCGGGCGCGCGCCCATGAACGAGGTTATCTCGTCGATGTGCATGAGAAAACATGCCTCCATATTCTTATTGTTCGGATAGAGGTTCTCGATGACGAGCCTCATCCCGGGATGAGCGCGCTTAAACCACAGGATATTTTCATCAATGCCGCTGAGCGAAAAACGCCGCGCTCCCTTTGTCTCATAGAGCAGTTCATTGCTGAAGGCGAACTCCTTCTTAAAACCCGCGTGGATCGAATAGTACGGCGCGTCGAGCGCCGATACGAATGATAGAGACCCTGTTATGAACCGGCGCGTCCTGTCGCCTGTATCCGCGAAGTTCAATATGAACGGCTCAGATGGCGGCGGGAAATAACCGTGCACGAGAAAATCAATTACCGCCTCATGCTTGAGCCTCACGAGTTTTTCAAGCAACCTCGCGTCAAATGCGCCTCCGCCGGACAACTCTATGCTTGTTATCCCTGAAGTTGAAAGCGCGAACGCCGCTTGAGCAACGTCGTTTGTTCGAACGGACGCGGTGGAAACGTATACCAAATCGAACTACCTTTCCTTAAGCAGTTGTTAAAAAACTCGATATCGACAAAGGCTGTTCAAAAAGCCGCAGATGCGAGGCGGCAGGGTTCCCATTGCGTCTTTTCTTCTATTGCAATGGGAAGTTGCGACGAATGAGCCCAGCACCACTTTGCGTACGATGAAATTTGTCAAGCAACTTGCTTTCGTAATCCAAAGTGGTGCTGGGCGCAGTTCCAAGCGACGAGACAACAAA
>JACRCE010000001.1 GCA_016213015.1 Deltaproteobacteria bacterium
GAACCCCGCCGCATGACGTGAAAGACGGCAGAAAACGAGCAGACCCGGCCGCTGCCGTCGATAACCAACGCAATATTTTCCATCATCGAGCGGCACATAGACAGATACCTTGGCATTAACGTGAATAAATCAGAGCTTCCTAAGATTTATCATAAAGCAATGGATTTACTATTTTGTCGTACTGTTTTCCCTCCCGTATTTATTCATCTATTCAAAGAACAGCCGCATTGACAGACGGATAGGTGAACTTTCCTATGGCATATATATATCACACCTATTTGTAATATCGTTGATGACCGTTATTTCTTATGAGTTTGTCGAGCATGCAAGGCAAATGCGGTATCTGGGCATTATCGCCGTTGTATTCAGCGTTGTTTTTGCCGTTTGTTTATACAGGTACGTACAGATTCCGATAGACAGGTACCGTGAAGGACGCATCAAGGGTAAGCCTATATTATAAGCTCTTTGTCAACCCTTGACTTTGTTTCGTGAAGCGGGTAAGATATAATCTACCGGAGGCTGGTAAAGTTGATTCAACCCGTGGATACCGACAAATTTACGAAATTGGAAGAGCGGCTCGGCCGTCTTCTGTCGGGTTTCGAGTCGTTGAAGGCCGAGAACAAGGAACTCCGGGAGGCCGTTGTTGCTCGGGAGCGGGAGATAGAGGAACTCAAGGAAAGACTGAAAAAGCTCGACGTGGAAAAGGCCGCCGTAAAGAACAGGGTTGACGTGTTGCTGGAGAGAATTGACGGCCTTGTGGGGCATTAAGGCGGCAGCGAGGCGGGTATCGTGAAAAAAGTCGTTGAGCTCAGGATACATGGCCACAGGCTGGTTGTTAAGAGCGAGGAAGGCGAGGAGTACATCCGTACCGTTGAAAACTACCTGAACAATAAGATCGAGGAGGTTAAGGAGAGCACCAAGGCGGTATCAACCCTGGACTTGGCGCTGCTTACCGCTTTAAACATAACCGGCGAGGTTATAAAGACAAAGGAGATTCTGGAGAGGCTTGGAAAAAGGTCTGAAGAACTTGCTGAAACGATAGAGAGGCAATTGAATTAGCTTTACACATGCTCCCCTGCTTGGTTAGTGATTGGCGGCACTATTTAGAACCAACTACCCAACGTCGGGGGCCGGCACTGGCCGTAGCCGATACGCCCTTTTGCGGGGATATCGAAAACGGTTATACAAGGCGCCCACCTGTGAAAGCAGGTTCAAAAGGCTGTTGACACGGCTTTTGCGGGGGAGCATCAAACTTGCGGCGATAATCAGGCGGATAAGACGGATGTCCATGGATCCAATATATACGGTTTTTTTCAGATACATGCGGTTGCGCTCGTTGAGCGTCTCTATAAGCCGCGCCGGTTCCCGTTTCATCCGGCGGGGATCAATGGGCTGATCCGCCCATGGCCTGTTCTTCACAAGTAAGCTTCTCGTCAATTCGCAAGTCTTCATAGTCCCCATCCTTTCCTATTCGGAAAAAAATCATCCATGCACCGGCTTGCCGATAAAAAGGAACTGAGGGCCTCATTTCTTGAGAGGCGCAGGCAGATGACCTTTGAGGAGGTCTATGCCCTCAGTTCCGCGGCGCAACGGAACATGCTGACATTGGACTGCTTCAAGACGGCCAAGAGGCTGTCGTTGTACGCGAGTTTTCAAAACGAGGTACTTACCAACGATCTGTTCCAGATGGCGGTTGAAGCGGGCAAAGAAGTCTTTTACCCAAGGGTCAAGGACGGCAATAAAAGGCGGCTCGGTTTTTTTAGAGTCAAGAGGCTTGATGAGCTGTCTCAAGGCTCTTATGAAATACCGGAGCCGCAGGGTGAGGAGCCTCTCGCTCATCCGTCGATATTAGACCTTATCGTTGTTCCGGGGGTTGCATTCGACGTCAAAGGCGCAAGGCTCGGCTTTGGCAAGGGTTACTATGACATGGCCTTGGCCGGTTTTGGTTCAAGCATCGTCGCGCTGGCTTACGACTTTCAGGTCGTTAAAGGCGAGTTGCCGGTTGAGCCGACGGACGTGCCGGTATCGACAATAGTTACTGAAAGAAGGACAATAGATTGTTCAGGGAGGTGATGCGAGACGGTATATATGACGTTCAACGGTTTCTCATGGCGCCCTTTCGGGCTGAATAACGGCAAGGTCGGCCGCCAGCAGCGCCATTTTAATAATAAAGGTAGGGGGTAGGTTTTATGGATATATCCACGGTCTTGATTGTCGCGGCAATAGCCGGCGCATTCATATTGATAGGGGTTGTAATCGGATTCGTAGCAAAAAAGAAGATAGACGAGGCGAATTTCGAGGCGGGCAAGGGCGCGGCTGAGGCGCTGATGGCGGAGGCTTCAAGGGCGGCTGAGAATATAAAAAAAGAGGCCGAACTTGAGGCAAAGGACCTCATATTCGAGGGCAAGGCCGCCTTTGAAAACGAGACCCGCGAGAGGAGAAAGGAACTCCAGTCCGTTGAAAAGAGGGTGCAGGTCAAGGAGGAGGGCGTTGACAAAAAGATCGAGGCCCTTGAGCGCAGGGACGCGGAGTTCGTAAAACGCGAAAAGACCATCTCAACGCAGGAGACGAAGGTAAAGGAGCTTGAAAACGAGGCAACCGCTTCTCTTGCAGCGCAAAAGGCAAGGCTTCAGGAGGTGGCGGGACTCTCTTCCGAGGAGGCGAAAAAACAGCTCCTTGACGCGATGGAGGGCGAGGCCAGGCTGGAGGCCGGAAAACTCTTGAAGCGTATAGACGAGGAGACGAGGGCCGAGGCCGACAAGAAGGCCAAGGAGATAATCTCGCTGGCCATCCAGAGGTATGCCGGAGAGTACGTGACCGAGAGGACGGTGTCGGTCGTAAAGCTCCCCAACGACGAGATGAAGGGCAGGATAATCGGCAGGGAAGGCAGAAACATCCGCGCAATAGAGGCCGCCACCGGCATTGACATAATAATAGACGACACCCCGGACGCCATAATCCTTTCAGGGCATAACCCGGTAAGGCGCGAGGTGGCCAAGATTTCCATCGAACGGCTCATAACCGACGGCAGGATACATCCGTCAAGAATAGAAGAGGTCGTCACAAAGGTAGAGGCTGAGGTAGCGCAGACGATAAACGAGGCCGGAGAGAGGGCGATATTCGACGCCGGACTCCACGGCATCCATAAGGAGATACAAAAGCTCATAGGCAGGTTGAAGTTCAGGTCGAGCTACGCGCAAAACGTCTATGCCCATTCTATGGAGGTCGCTTTTATATGCGGCATCATGGCCGCGGAGCTTGGGCTTCCGACCAAGATTGCGAGAAGGGCAGGGCTTCTTCACGACATCGGCAAGGCCGTTGACCACGAGGTGGAAGGGCCTCACGCGCTCATCGGAGCGGACCTTGCAAAGAAGTACGGCGAAGCCCCTAAGATAGTCGCGGCCATAGGCCAGCATCACGACGACCACCCTGAGTCCATATTCGGCGTACTCGTTCAGGCCGCTGATTCCCTCTCAGCCGCAAGACCGGGCGCGAGAAGAGAGATGCTTGAAAACTACGTCAAACGTCTTGACGACCTCGAGAAGATAGCCAAGGGCTTCAACGGGGTTGAAAAGGCATATGCGCTTCAGGCCGGACGCGAGGTAAGGGTAATGGTGGAACACCAACAGATCAACGACGAAGGCGCGGTGGTGCTGTCAAGGGACATCGCAAAGAAGATAGAGGCCGAGATGAGCTACCCCGGGCAGATAAGGGTTACGGTCATAAGGGAGTCACGGGCCGTTGATTACGCGAGGTAGCGCTTGTGTACAGTCGGGAGGAAACCCCCTCCTTACCAAGGAGGGGTATGGGGAGGTTATGTGCGCCCGGGGGTTTCCTCTCCAGTGTGCGTATGAGGCCGCTACCGTAGTTGCGGGACGCTTTTTGGACTCGCGGCCCTATGAGTTTACAAAAGTTTCCAGTATATCTTCCCCGCAAGTACATCCTCGTTAAACTCGACAACGAACTTCTTGCCGAGCTTCTTCCTCTGATAAACCCAGAAGTCGTATTGTTTTATTTCGTCAAGGCCGAGTTGCTCCGTCTTCCTCGCATCCACCTTCATTATCCCGGCCATCACGTAGGCCGGAGCGCACATCGCGGTAAAGACCTGTTCCTTGGTCATGCCTATTGCAGGCTCCGCGTTTTTGACGGCCTTCTTAAACTCCGGCGACAGCGTGGATAGGTCAAGAGGTTCTTTCCTTATATACTTCTCCTGCGGCTCATCGGGCATTGTATATCGCTTGTTTTCGGAAGTTTCGAAAATCATCTCCGAAACATAAAGGCCGTCTCTCTCAACCCTTTCTTTTTTCGTGGTCAATGGCGTCCCTGCCGGTATCGCCACGGATGAGGCGAGCCAATTGTTCCATGAAATCTTGTTTTGACCGAACCCGGTCAAAACACGGATGTTGCACCGCGCATAATAGACGTTGTCGTCCGCCGCGGCCAGAGGCGTTGCGAGGATGAGCGAAAGAAGCAGGAATATCTTTTTCATGACGATGCCTTTCCATGATCATATAAGCATTTTTATTACATAGCGTACAATGTAATCATTGCGCCGTCAAGCGTAAAGTTTACAATGATTACATTATGAAGAAGGATACAGTCGTTACCGTAAGGATTACTGAAGAGATGAAAAAGGCGATCCAGTCCATTGCCGATAAGGACGAACGAACCGTCGGATGGATGATTCGCAAACTTTTAACGGAGGCGTTGGAGAGTAGAGGGCTTGTTAAGGTTAAAAAGACTAAACAGGGATGATGACGCATTGTATTGACAAAGTACCTACACTAATGTATATTCAATCATGCGGTTTGAATGGGACGAGAAAAAGAATCGCTCCAATATGATGAAACACGGCATTTCTTTCAAGGAGGCTTCCGAGGTCTTCGACGACCCGCTCCATGTTTCCATCCTTGACGAACGTTTTGACGATAACGACGAGCGTTGGATAACGATAGGCGCGACTTTGAAAAGAACGATAATCGTCGTCGGGCATCTATATTCCATAGTGGATAACGGCGAAGAGCGAATAAGAATAATCACGGCAAGAAAGGCGCTAAAAAACGAGAGGGACAGATATGAAACGCTCTAAAGGAGAGTTTGAGCTAAAGAAGGAATATGATTTCTCTAAAGGTATACGCGGCCGGTTTTACCGGCCTACCAAGGTCTCCACGACGCTGCGTATTGATGATGACATCTTGATATTCTTCAAGAAACTTGCATCTGAGAAAAAACTTCCGTATCAAACGCTCATGAACGTCGTTTTACGGGACTATACCCAGCATCATTGATGCGGACTGTATAGGGATGCATCTGTCCTTAATTTAGCCCCCATCCTCCGGTTTTACCACGATGTTTTTGTATTCGCTCACCAATACCTGTCCCGGCTTTGCGCCCTTGGGTTTTTTGACGTTCTTTGCCTCGGTGTAGATTACCTCGGCCTTTGTCGCGTCTTTGTTCTTGCTGTAATGCGCGGCAATGGAGGCGGCCTCCTCTATTGTCGCCATATCCGGTTTTTTGCCGCCTGCCTTTATAAGCACGTGCGCCCCCGGACACCCCAGCGCGTGGAGCCATACGTCCTCGTCCTTTGCGTACTTTCTTACTATGAGGTCGTTGCCGGTTCCGCTCGTGCCGCGCAGTATGACAAAGCCGTGCTTCGACGTGGTGCGGCGTATGGGTTCAGCGCGCTTATCCGGCGCGGCCTTTTTTCTCTCCGGCGCGGCCTGCTTGAGATACCTTGCCTCGATAAGCTCCTCTTCAAGCGCCTCAAGATCATGCGCGTCAGGCGCCTCTTTTAACTCCCACTCAAGGCCGTCAATATACTTAATCTCCTCTTGCGTCTCAGGGATGCGCCTTGCAAGGAACGCGATTGCGGTCTTTGCCTTTTTTGCGCGTTTGAAATACTGCTCCACGTTCTCCTTTGCGTTCAAGCGGGCGTCGAGTCTTATGTCAAGTGTCTCAGGCGGCACCCTTTCGTAATCAATCGCCGCGACCGATGAAAGACCGCGCTTCAACCTGTTATAGTTCGCTGTAAGTATCCTGCCGAGCCGCTCGTGCCCGATGTTTTCCTCGGAGCGCGCCCTGTCGGCCGTGAGGTTGGCAAGTTTTTTAACCGCCTTTTTTTTCGCTTCTGCGATTGCGCGTCGCAAGCGACTCCTTGTGGACGCTTCATCAAGGCCGGTTGAAATGGATGAGTAGTGTCTGTCAGCGGCCTCGTTCCACGTTTCGTGTTCCAAGGGTGTGAAGCCTATGTCTTCTGACACGGGTTTCCCTTGCGAAGGCGTTGGCAGTGGCGATAGCGTAAGTCCCGGAAAGACCGGTCTTATCGAATCAAGCGGGTCAAAGTATCGCTGGGCGTCGAGCGCCACGCCAATGTCGTCGAGCAGTATGACGTTGCCCGACTTCCCTGTAAGCTCCGCGACAAGGGTAAAGCCCAACCCCCCTGTGTCCCCCCTTGTTAAGGGGGGAAGTCCCTCTATGCGTCTTTTAAGATTGATCCGCACGACCCTGTCGTCGGTTTGTTCTATTCCGGTTATTATCGCGTCCTGAATCCTGCTTCTCAGGAAGGCGCAAAATCGCGGCGGCGTTGGCGGATTTTCAGGCCGCGCGTTCGTAAGGTGCAGGCGGCAAAGCGTTGTCTGCGTCGAGATGAGGAGCCTTGCCTCGCCGCTCTTCGCGAATACGCGCAACACTATATCCCTGTCGGTCGGCTCGTGTATCCGCGAGATCACGCCTCCGATGAGCCGCTCGTTCAATTCGAGGGCGATATGTTTTATCAAGGCAGGGTGCATGGAGACGGTAGTATAACATACAGCGCGAAAAAAAAATCGCCGAAACTCAAAAACCCTCTTGACAAGAAATCCGGGATGGTTTATTATGCACCCCATTATTCATCCGGTCATATCTTCCTACTAAGTTCGTAAAGTCGATCCTGCTGTAGTCTTGCAATACTATCTGAGGAAGCACAAAAGGGCAAAGGCGGCAAGGGGCGTAAGGGGTCGTAAGGCTTGTCAATCCGGGAATGGTTGAAGGCTGCCTCTAAAAATTAGAAATTTTTTCCGAGTTCAAGGAAGGGCGAAAATAAAAAGCGTAGCATATACGTTAATATGTGAGCATTTTTATTTTCGCCATGACACGGAAATCGGGAAAAATAGCAATTTTTAGAGGCAGCCTGAACGGGTCGCATGAGCCGCCAATGTAGCCGGCAGCAAAGGTCTTGGTTGTAGCAGCATCAGATAGCAGAGGGCGCAATGGTTGTTTCGCGCCGCCATGCGGTGTATTGCAACGTGCAGGAAAACGGTTCTTATCCCCGTCTTTCCGCAAGCTAACATCCACGAACATCTGTAATCCATATTTCGCAAAAAACATTGATTTCAGGATCAAGACGGCGTTATTCCGTCCATCCAACGGGTTGTTGAAAAACCCAATATTGACGAAGGCTGTTCAAAAAGTCGCAGATGCGAGGCGGCGAGGAGCGAAGAACGAGGCGTACTTAGTCTGTACGCCGCAGTTCTGAGCGACGAGACAACAAAGCAGATGCGGCTTTTTCAACAGCCTGCTAATGGGAACATGAAAACCATTATTACGCTTGTCATAATCGGGGTTGTCGGTGCCGTCTCCTTTGTTGTCGGCTACGGGGTCAATTATGCCTTCTTCTCCGACTTTACGCCTGAACAACCTATCGAGTTCAGCCATAAGATACACGCGGGTGATAACAAGATACCTTGCATGTACTGCCATATCTATGCCGAGCGCTCCCGCGTCTCCGGCGTTCCCAATGTTCAGCGTTGCATTGGATGTCATAAGATAATCAAGACCGACTCCCCGCTTATTCAAAAGTTAACCGAGTATTGGGACAAAAAAGAGCCGATCCCGTGGGTAAAGGTCTATAACCTCCCCGACTATGTGCATTTTACGCATAAGAGGCACATAAAGGCCGGTCTTGACTGCAAGCTGTGCCACGGAGACGTTGCTTCAATGGACAGGATTACACAGGTCTCATCTCTTCAGATGGGATGGTGCCTGAACTGCCACGCGAGCAGGGACGTGGCCAACGGCAGGGACTGCTGGACGTGTCACAAATAAAACAAGTTATCGGTTATCAGTTATCAGTAAAAAAATATAACCTATAACGGATAACCTATAACGGATTACCGATATGAAACGCAGAGACTTTCTTAAATTCATAGGCGCGGGCGGGCTTGGCGCCGCGGCGGGGTTCATCTTCGGCAGGACCGGCAAGCCTCCCGGCGCAAAGCTCATGCCTGTGCTCATACCGGACGACAATATCACGCTCGGCCTTGCCAACTACTACTCAAGCCTCTGTACGCAGTGCGGCGCGGGTTGCGGCATACAGGCAAGGGTGATGGACGGTCGCGTAAAGAAGATAGAGGGCAACCCGGGACATCCGGTAAGCAAGGGCAAGCTGTGCGCCCTTGGTCAGGCAGGGGTGCAGAGCCTTTACAACCCCGACAGGATAAAAACGCCGCTCAAGCGCAGAGGCGAGCGGGGAACCGGCGACTACGTCGAGATTTCATGGGACGAGGCGCTCAAAGCCGTTACAGCGAATCTTGCTGAGATTGAGAAACAAAAGAAGGCGGACAAGCTCTTTCTCCTTACCTCTCCTCAGCGCGGCTCGCTCGGCGGCTTGATGCGAGGCTTCATGGCGGGCATCGGCTCGGCCAACATCCATGAGTACGAGTTGAGCCGGTACTTAAACCTTCAATATGCGAACAAGGTTTCGATGGGGCTTGACGGACTGCCCTATTACGACATAGCCAACACGCGGTATCTGCTCTCTTTTGGAGCGGACTTTTCCTCGACGTGGGCCTCGCCAGTCAATATGAGCTACGGCTATGGACAGATGCGTCAGGGCGCGCACAGGGGCAAACTCGTGCAGGTCGAGCCGCGCATGTCCCTTACCGGCGCGAACGCCGACGAGTGGGTTCCGGCAAGGCCTGGTTCCGAGGCCATCCTTGCTTTGGCCATTGCTCACGCCATTGTTGAAAAGGGCTGGTACAAGGGTGCGGACGCCGGAGCGTGGCGCTCTCTCCTTGGCAGGTATTCGCCGAAGGACGTTCAAGAGATGACTGACGTATCAACCGAGCGCATCTATTCGATAGCAAAAGAGATAAGCTCCAATAAGCCAAGCATGGTCATCGGCGGCGACGGCCTCGCCTCTTATGACAACGGCATATCGGGACACGTTGCCGTGAACATACTGAATCATCTCATCGGCGCAAACGGTGCGATAGGCGGCGTACTGCCGAACGATCACGACTCAGGCAAGGTTGATTTCAAGAGGGGCATAGCGCCATTTAATCAGGCCGCGCTCTCAGGCAATGCAAGCGCGCTCATCGTGCACAACGCCAATCCGGCGTTTACTACCCCGGTAGCGGCAAAGACAGGGGAGGCGCTGAGGAAGATTCCGTTCATCGTGAGCCTTACCTCGTTCATGGACGAGACGAGCGTATACGCCGACATAATACTGCCGATCCACACCGGCCTTGAGGACTGGGGGGACGACACCCCTTCTCCGGGCGTCGGTTTTCCTGTTCGCACCATAATGCAGCCGGTTGTAACGCCGGTCTATGACACGAAAAGCGCGGGCGACATATTCCTTTCCGTGGCCGCCTCGCTCGGCGGGAAGACGGCGTCGTCTTTGAAGGCGGGAAGTTTTGCTCAGTACGTCAAGGACTCTTGGCAGGGCGCTTACGCAAAGGACAGGGCAATGGCCTCAAGCGCGTTGACCTTCGAGGAGTTCTGGAATAATCTCTTGAAGAAGGGCGGTTGGTGGACCGATCAAGAGCCGAAGAAGAGAAGCATCAACGTGTCGGCGCAGGCGGTTTCGGCCTATCTGCCGCAGGGACAAGCCAAGTTCGACGGCAAGGACACCGATTATCCGTTGTACCTCGTGCTGTACCAGCAACACGGCATGAGGGACGGCAGGGGCGCAAACCTTCCGTGGTTGCAAGAGCTGGCCGATCCGACCACAACGGTCGTTTGGGGCAGTTGGGTTGATATAAACCCCAAGACAGCCGCGTCGCGAGGCATAAAAGAGGGCGACCTCGTTACCGTGGAATCCCCTTACGGCAAGGTTACGCTTCCGGCGTATCTGTACCCGGCGATAAGGCCGGACACCGTGGGCATGCCCATAGGCCAGGGGCACAGCGCTTACGGAAGATTCGCAAGGAGCAGGGGGGCAAACCCGATAGAGATACTGCCGTTCAAGGAAGATGCGCGGAGCGGAGCGTATGCCTTGAACTCCACCCGCGTAAGACTCTCATCCAACGGCAAGGGCAACATGGTCAAGATAGAAGGTTCCACAAAGGAGCTTGGAAGGGGCATCATACGGACCGTTTCTTCAAAGGGATAGCAGGCCGCTGAAAAACGCCCATCTGCGGCGTTGTCTGCGTCACTCCTCACTGCGGCGCACAACAAAGTGCGCCTCATTCGTCGCTCCTTGACGCCTTGCATCTGGACGTTTTTGAGCAGCCTGTTCAAATTTTGAGTTTTTCAGCAAACTTAGCAAATTGATAGAGGCCGTGACGAGTATAAGGTAAGAGGAGACAACAAAAATGTCAGGCGTGTTAAAGACCATAGGCGAGCGGCTCAAGGCGTTCCGTGTGCCCGGGTATTATAAAAAATACGATCACTACTGGACAATGGTCGTTGACCTTGACAAGTGCAACGGCTGCGCGGCCTGCACCGTGGCCTGTTACGCGGAGAACAACATCCCGGTCGTCGGCGACGATCAGTGCGCCAAGGGAAGGGTCTTCAACTGGATACGGCTTGAAAAGTACGTCGAGGGCGAGTACCCTGACGTGAAGATACGGCATATACCGATCATGTGCCAGCAGTGTTCCAAGGCGCCGTGCGAGACAGGCTGTCCGGTCTACGCCACGTACCATAATCAGGACGGGCTGAACGTGCAGGTCTACAACCGTTGCGTGGGCACGTTCACATGCGCCACGTACTGTCCTTATGACGTGAGGCGCTTCAACTGGCATACGTACACGCAGGAAAAGCCGCTTGAGCAGCAGTACAACCCTGACGTGACCGTGCGCGAGATGGGCGTAATGGAAAAATGCACCTTCTGTATACAGCGCATTAGGGCCGCAAAGGACAAGGCAAAGGATGAAGGCAGGAAGGTTCAGGATGGTGAGGTTAAACCGGCCTGTGTGCAGACCTGCCCGACCGGCGCTATGATCTTCGGCGACTTAAACGACACAGGGAGCGAGGTCTATAAATTGGCGAGCAATGCGCGCACATACAGGCTTCTTGACGACCTCAACACGGTGCCGTCGGTAATATATCTTAAAAAGGTGTCCGGCAATGGCGGAACAACGCATGGATAAGGAAATAACGTACCGCGAGGTCAACGCGGACGTAGTAGATACCATGACCAAGACCGGGCCCATGTACTACCTGTGCCTGCTTCTGGCCGCCTGCGGCTTCGTCGTTTTCTGGCTTATTCCATGGGTATATCAGATATACTACGGACAGGGGGTAACCGGCCTCAATACGCCGTCCTTCTGGGGCGTCTATCTTACCAACTTCGTGTTCTGGATAGGCATAAGCCATTCGGGGA
>JACRCE010000030.1 GCA_016213015.1 Deltaproteobacteria bacterium
CTCGGTAATCAGCCGCACGGCCTCAAGCTTGAACTCCCTGTCAAACTTACGGTATCTCCTCGTCCCTTCCATCCTCCACCTCCGAGTTTTAGTCTTATAACATCAACTCTTCGGTGTGTCCACATAAACGGGGGAAGGGCATTTAGTTGGAACGGGATATTGTACGGACTTCGAAGCAACCGCGTACCCATATATATGACGGCAAAGCAGATGTAGTACGGTCAATGCCCGCCATCCTGATTGAGAAAAGGTCGAAAAAAAAGAAAACGGGGAGGGATTTGTTTTCATGAAAACAAATCCCTCCCCGTTTTTTAAGCATCTGAAAACCGCTTGAAAAGATGCGGCAAGGGTGTTAAAATAATAAATTATGATGAATAAAAACATCGCATCCATACTTTGGCCTATGTGCCTCACGGTTCTCCTGCTGTCAGCCGGCGTTGTTTTTACCGGTTGCGCCTCGACCGGGGAGATAAAGGCCGAGAAGACCGACCCCAAGGAGTTGTACGACAAGGCTACTTTGGCCTATCTTGAGGACGACCTCCCTGAGGCCGAGAGGCTTTTTGCAAGGCTTATGGAGGGTCACCCGCTCAGCGCATACGCGGTTGAGGCGGAGCTTCTCATCGGAGATGTATGTTACGGCCAGCAGAAATACGATGACGCGGCCTCCTATTATACGAACTTCATAGCCATGCACCCGTCCCATCCGCGTTCGGTCTACGCCGCTTTTCAAAAGGGCATGAGTCATCTGAAAGGCGTCCTGACCATAGACAGGGATCAGGCCGCCACGCGCAAGGCGCTGTTCGCCTTTGAAGACCTCCTCAAAGCGCATCCTGAGTCTCCTTACAACGCCAAGGCAAGGGAGATGAGCCTGTATCTCAAAAAGAGGCTTGCCGACAGGGAGTTGTACGTCGCTGATTTTTATTTCAGGGGCGATAACTACAAGGGCGCGCTTGCAAGGTACAGGGACGTGCTCAAGGACTACGAGGGAATTCCCGGAGTGGCTGACAAGGCTCTTTATTACATAGGCGAGACGTATACGAAACTCGGGGAAACCGCGCTTGCGCGGGACGCATGGACAACGCTTGTCAAAAATTTTCCCGACAGCCCGTTTGCAGAAGACGCAAATGACAGGCTGAAGGGCTGATTTGTGCCGGAAGGTATTGCAAGGAGGATGTCAATGGATGAGACGACAACGGCCGTCGAAAAGGGCTGGCAGCATTATTACGACCTCGGCAAAAAGGCCTTTGACGACAAGAAGTACGACAGCGCCATAATCTATCTTGAAAACGTCATAAAGGATAAGGAAGGTTTTGCCGACGTATACAACATGCTTGGACTGCTGTACTTCAACAAGTCGAGGCATGAGGACGCCATAAGGTCTTTCAAAAAGGCGCTTGAGATAAACCCCAAGTACATGGATGCCTCCCTTAACCTTACCGTCGTGTACAACGAGCTTGGGCAGTTTGATCAATCCAGCGGCGTGTATGAAAAGGCAAAGAACCTTTCCGGCTCGTCTAACGCACCGTATCTAGATCCGTTCGTCAAGGGCAAGCTCGCTAACATGCACGCCGAACTCGGCACGATCTATAAAGACCTCGGCATGTACGCGGACGCGGCAGACGAGTACAGGAAGGGGCTTCGTCTCAAGCCTGAATTCATGGACATCAGAGTGAACCTCGGCGTCGTGTACAGGAGCATGAAGGAGTACGGAAAGTCGATAACCGAGCTTAACGAGGCGGTGCGGCTCAACCCGAGATACGCGGAACCGGTTACACAACTGGGCCTTACCTACTATATGATGGGCGACGTCGAAAAGGCAAGGGGCGAATGGAGCAGGGCGCTGACCTTGAGGCCGGACGATAAGAAGGCGCAGATGTACTTGAACCTCATTACTGGGGCGAAGAGGTAAGATGAAAACAAGATTGAAGATGATTTATTGGAAGGGCGACAAGTTCTAGGTTGGTAAACTTGTTGAACATCCTGAAATAATGACTCAGGGTGAGACATTGGAAGAACTTGAGGAAAACATGAAGGATGCGTTTATGCTTATGACATTGGAGGATGTTCCTGAGAAACACAAGGTGAAAGAGCTTACTCTCGCGGTATGAAAAGAAGAGAGTTGCTCAAGAAAATAACATCTAAGGGATGTACCCTTCTAAAGCACGGTCATTGCCGCGATGTTTGCCTCAACGACGTTATTTCCCGTTGGCGAGGGCCTTATCATCCTTCTATCATCCTCCAAGCCTCGGCAATCGCCTCGTCAATCTTTGTTGCATCCGGCCCTCCGGCCTGAGCCAGTTCGGCCTTCCCTCCGCCCTTGCCGCCGACCATTGGGGCGAGCCTCTTGATTATCTCTCCTGCGTTGAAGCGTTTGGTAAGGTCCGTTGTTACGGCAACGAGAAGCGTTGCCTTGCCGCCTGCCCCGCTTGCAAGAATCATTATGCCCGAGCCGAGTTTCACCCTGAGCGCGTCGGATAACTCCCTGAGCGTTTTGGCGTCCGCGTCCTTGACCTTTACGCAGACGGCCTTTACTCCGTTTATCACCCTGACCGAATCGAGGAGTGATACTGCCTCTCCGGCCTTGTCCTTGTTCTTTAACGTTTCAATCTCTCTTTCGAGCGCCTTTTGACGCTCTAAGAGGCTCTCTATCCTGTCGGACAGCTCGGATGGCTTTGCCTTGAGCATTGCCGCGCTGGTTTTAAGCGCCTCGAAGTTTTTTGCTACGAGTTCAAGCGCCGCGCTCCCCGATACGGCCTCTATGCGCCTCACGCCTGAGGCTACGGAGGACTCGGAGGTTATCTTTATAAGCCCTATCTGTCCCGTTCTTTTTACATGTATGCCGCCGCATAGCTCAACGCTTGAGTCTCCGGCCTTGACCATCCTTACGACCTCGCCGTACTTTTCGCCGAAGAAGGCGAGCGCGCCCTTTTCAAGCGCGTCCTTGTAGGCAAGGGTGTGCGTTGAGACTTCGATATCGTCCAGCACCGCGGCGTTGGCATAAGCCTCCACGTCTCGAATAGCCGAGCCGCTCAACGCCTCGAAGTGGTTGAAGTCGAACCTGAGATAGTCCGGGGCTACGAGAGAGCCTGCCTGTCTGAGATGAGGACCGAGCTTCTTTCTCAGCGCCGCGTGTAGAAGGTGCGTTGCGGTGTGATTCCGCGCCGTTGACGTTCTTCTTTTTATGTCAGGCACAAGTTCGACCTCGTCGTCAACGCGCACAACGCCTTGTTCTATCCTGCACCGGTGCACGATAACATTGCTCACCGGCCGTCTCGTGTCGAGCACGACAACGCTCAGGTCTTTTGATATTATCGCGCCGGTGTCGCCGACCTGTCCGCCGGATTCCGCGTAAAACGGCGTCTCCTCCGTGATTATCTCGGCCTCGCCGCCGCTTACAGCCGCGTCAACGCTTAGGCCGTCCTTTATGATGCAGAGGATGCGCGATGAGATGGCGTCTATATGATAGCCGACGAATTCGCACTTTGCCGTCTCGGCAATTGTCTTGTATACCCCCAATGTATCCGAAGCCGCGCCCTTCCATGAGCCGCGAGCCTTTTTCTTCTGTTCGTTCATCTCGCTTGTAAAGCCGGGCTCGTCAATCGTGAACCGGTCTTTTTTTATGATGTCCGCGGTGAGGTCATAAGGAAAGCCGTAGGTGTCGTAGAGTTTGAACGCGACGCGGCCCGGCAGGACTGCCGCGCCATGTCTTTTAAGCGCGTCAATCTCGGCGTCAAGGTGCTGTAATCCGCGTTCAAGCGTCTCGGAAAACCTCTCCTCCTCGCCTTTTGTAGCGCGTTCGATCAGTTCCTTTGAGCGGGCAAGGTCCGGGTAGACAACGCCCATTTGCTCTATGACAAGGTTATTTACCTTGTAGATGAACGGCTCTTTGAGTCCTATGAACCTCCCGTGCCGCGCGGCGCGCCGGATGATCCTTCTCAGGACGTAGCCGCGATCCACGTTGCCGGGAAGGACCCCGTCGTTCATCAGAAAGGTTATGGCCCTTGCATGGTCCGCAATGGCCCTTATGGATACGTCGGTCTCCGTTGAACTGCCGTAGGGAACCGCGGCGATGGAGGCGATAAACTTCGTGAGCGGCGCAAAGACGTCGGTATCGTAGTTGCTCTTTTTGCCCTGCATCACGGCTGAGAGTCTTTCAAGTCCCATGCCCGTGTCTATGCATTGCTCTGGCAGGGGAGTGAGGTTGCCGGTTGAGTCCCTGTTGTACTGCATGAAAACGAGGTTCCAGATTTCAAGGAACCTGTCGCAGTCGCACCCGACGGCGCATTCCGGTCTGCCGCATCCGACGTCAACGCCCTGATCATATAGTATCTCCGAGCATGGGCCGCAAGGGCCGGTGTCCCCCATTGCCCAGAAGTTGTCCTTTGCGCCGAGCCTCACGATCCTTTCCGGCTTAACCCCTGCCTTCTCTTGCCATATCCTCGCGGCTTCGTCATCGGTCTCGAATACCGTAACCCAGAGCCTCTCCTTTTCGAGCGCCATCTCCTTTGTCAGAAACTCCCATGCAAAGGCGATGGCGTCGTCCTTGAAATAGTCGCCGAACGAGAAGTTGCCGAGCATCTCGAAGAAGGTATGATGTCTGGCCGTCTGGCCGACGTTTTCAAGGTCGTTGTGCTTGCCGCCCGCCCTCATGCACTTTTGGCAGGTTACGGCGCGTTTGTAGGGACGCTTCTCCTCCTCAAGGAACACGCGCTTGAACTGCACCATGCCCGCGTTGGTGAATAGCAGGGTAGGGTCGGATATCGGGATGAGGCCGGAAGAGGCGACGACCTCGTGCCCGCGCGCCCTGAAGTATTCGATGAAGGCGGCTCTTATTTCGTGTGATTTCATGGAGTCTGGTTTGTTGCGTCAATGGTCAATCGTCGTCGGGCGGGTCTCCGTCGTTATTACGTCCGCCGATTGTCTTGAGCGCTACGTTCGTTGAAAATCCGCGTCCTATCAGGTGGCGCATCGCCTTTGCAAAGAGTTTTTTGTCAAGCGAGCGGGGAGAGCCGTTTTTTTTGAGCCATTTTTCAAAGGCCGCTTTAGCGGCCTTTTCCTCGGCCTCGCCGTCAACCGCAGCAAGGCAGTTTGCGATTATATCCGATTCAACGCCTTTGCTTGCGAGCGCGGCGGCTATGCGCCTTTTCCCCCAGAGTTTGTTCTTGGCCCTTGAGGCCGCAAGCAGGAAGGCAAACCTTGCGTCATCAAGGTATCCCGCGTTCTTCAGATGTCCTATCGCCTCGTCGGCCTCGGCAACGCTGGAGCCTGTCTTAATGAGTTTTGAGCGCACCTCAGCAATGCTTCGCTCTCTCAGCGCAATGAATCTCAGCGCGGTTTCCCGCGCTTTTTTCGAGGCTTTAAGTTCGTTCATCTCAGAGAAGCGGCGCGTCAGAACCGCTCCACGCCTCCGCCGCCTTGTCCGCCGCTCTTGTCTCCGCCCTTTTCAAAGTCCTTCCAGCCCGTGTCGCTTGTGCCGGTTATGCCCTTTACCCTCAACTCGAAGTCCGCCGGGTTGGACGCCTGACGAAGCGCCATGTCGTAGGTTATGAGATCCCTGTTGAGAAGTTCAAGGATGGACTGATCAAATGTTTGCATCCCGTAGGTGGTGTAGCCTTTTGTGATGGCGTCGGAAATTTCCTTGGTCTTTTCCTTGTCCTCGATGCATTCGCGGATCCTTGATGTCGTTACCATTATTTCGACCGCCGGCACTCTGGACCTTCCGTCTTTCGTAGGCAGGAGCCTTTGCGATACTATGCCCTTGATTACGCCTGCAAGTTGTATCCTGATCTGTTTTTGCTGATACGGCGGGAATACGGATACGATCCTGTTTATCGTCTCCATTGCGTCAATGGTATGCAGGGTTGAGAGGACAAGATGGCCCGTCTCGGCCGCTGTCAGGGCTATCTCGACCGTTTCCATGTCGCGCATCTCGCCAACGAGGATTATGTCCGGGTCCTGACGAAGCGCGCCCCGCAGGGCCGAGGAGAACGTGTCCGCGTCCGTGCCTATCTCCCTCTGGTTTATGATGCATCTTTTGTCCCTATGGAGATACTCGATGGGGTCTTCAACCGTTATGATATGGTCCGAGCGGTTGTTGTTTATGAAGTCGATCATCGCGGCAAGGGTGGTCGACTTTCCGCTTCCGGTAACGCCGGTGACGAGTATGAGGCCGCGCACCTCGTTCGATATGGTGTGGAGCACCTTGGGCAGGTTCAGTTGCTCGAAGGTCATTATGTTCATGGGGATTACGCGCAGCACCATGCCGACGGCGCCCCTCTGCTGGAATACGTTTACCCTGAATCTGCCGAGTCCGGGGATGCTGTACGCCATGTCCACCTGATGCTGGGTCTTGAAGGTCTCTTTTTGACTGTCGTTCATTATCCTCATGGCGGTCTTGGACACCTCGTCAGGCGAGAGCCTTTCGTGGTTCTTCATGGGCACGAGACTGCCGTAGACTCTGAGTATCGGAGGGAGACCGGCCTTGAGATGCACGTCGGAAGCCTTGCCCTTGACGGCGACGTTCAATATCGCGCTTAAGTCTATTTCAGCCATACGCTACTCCTTTTTAGGGGCAACCCTTATCTTATTTTTTTATGCTGAAATGCTCCAGTATCTTGCCTTCGATCTCAAGCGCCTTTTCAGGGTGTTCCTTGAGGAACGTCCGGGCCGCTTCCTTGCCCATGCCGAGTCTTTCCCCGTCGCACGAGTACCACGCGCCGTTTTTGTCTATAATCTTGGCCTCCGCGCCCATGTCGAGGATGTCGCCCTCACGCGAGAGACCCTCGTTGTAGAGGAAGTCGGTTTCGGCGTCCTTGAATGGCGGGGCCAGTTTGTTCTTCACCACCTTCATGCGTATCCTGTTGCCTATGACCGTTTCGCCCTGCTTTATCTGTCCTATCTTTCTTATATCGAGCCTTACCGAGGCGTAGAACTTGAGGGCGTTGCCGCCGGTGGTGGTTTCAGGGCTCCCGTAGAACACGCCTATCTTGTGGCGGATCTGGTTTATGAATATCACGCATGTGTTGCTCTTGCTTATGGTGGAGGTGAGCTTACGGAGCGCCTGACTCATAAGACGCGCCTGAAGTCCCATGTGGGAATCGCCCATCTCTCCTTCAAGCTCGGCCTTGGGCACGAGCGCGGCCACGGAGTCTATGATGATAAGGTCTATGGCACCGCTTCTTATGAGCATGTCTACTATCTCAAGCGCCTGCTCTCCGGTGTCGGGCTGGGAAAGGAGAAGGTCGTCGGTATTGACCTTGATCTTCCTTGCGTACGCGACGTCAAGGGCGTGTTCCGCGTCAATGAAGGCCACCTGTCCGCCGGCCTCCTGAGCGCGGGACGCTATGTGCAGGGCAAGGGTTGTCTTGCCCGATGCCTCAGGCCCGAATATCTCCACGACCCTGCCTCGCGGCACGCCGCCGATGCCAAGGGCTATGTCAAGGGCCAGGGAGCCGGTGGAGATGGCCTGCACGTCCTCGGCAACGCCGTCCTTGCCGAGCCTCATTATGGAGCCTTTGCCGAACTGCTTTTCTATCTGGCTTATCGCCTGACCGAGCGCCTTGACCTTGTCCTTGTCGGTCTCCTTCGCGCTTTGGGCCGGTATGGTTGCCATGTCTTGTAAGCCTCCTTTATCGGTTGACGATTGTCGGTGAACGTCCAAATAATCCCTTTAAGTCTTCTTTGTGCTTGACCATGAGCCGAGCGGTTAGGCACGGCGACATCAGGCCGCCACTGAGCGGGACCACAGTGTTTCCGGCGCGATATCGATATCTTCAGGCCAAACCACGGTGCCGTATCGGACGGACGCCTTGAAGAACAGCGGAGAACCCTTGAGCTTTACAAAAGGCTTTCTATCGAAAAAGGGTTCCATGTCGAAGATTCGTTTTGCCCCATTTTCAAACACAAGCTCCAAGGTATGGTCGCCCAGAGTCTTTACGCTGATGACATCAAGCAAGGTTTCCATGAATAATCCCCTTTATCGAAGCGGCGCGATACGAAACGGCTTGTCGCCGTTAACGACGAGTTCCCAATCGGCCATGAGTTCGTCCCTATGAATGTCGATCCAGACCTCAACCATCCTGAGTTGGCGAGGTGGAAATTCACCGGCAAGAACGCGGCCGTCGTCAATCGCTATAGAGGCCTTGTTCCCTTGGTATCGCGCATGAATGTGCGGCGTATGGCGCTGTTCGTTATCTCCGTAAAATATTGAAATGAGAATCCCGAAGAACATTGAGATCGTCGGCATCTATTATCCTCGGTTATTTACCGGCAATGGACAGCTATTATCCGTTTTACCTCAGTCGCGCTTCTTTTACAAGCGTATACAGCGGCCCTTTGGGGGTTGAAACGCTTTTGTACAAACCTATCGAGCTGACCGGAAAGACGATCGGCTCATCCTTTTGAAACACGGCAACGGCCGACGTTAAATCATACGCGCCGGAAGTTGACCTTACCCTGCAAATCGTCAGGTGGGGGTGAAAGGCGCGGCCTTCCTTTTCAAAGCCGACTCCAGACAGCTCTTGCTCAAGGCCGTTGTAGAGACGGTTTAGAGTATCATTATTATCTATGCCAATCCATATAATACGCGGAGCCTTGAGAGACGGGAAAGCCCCGATGCCGCTTACGATAAGCGTAAACGGCCGGATGAGCGGCCTTGATACCGACAGTTTCATGGCGGCTTCAATCTCATCCAAGCGCGTCTCGTTTATGGAGCCGAGGAATCTAAGCGTAAGGTGCGCGTTTTCCGGTTTGACCCATGCGCCTTTTATCTTGCCGGTATTGAGCCTCGTCTCTATTGCACCAAGCCTTGTAATAATCTCTTTGGAAGGCTTTATCGCTATAAATGCGCGCAGGTCATTCATAGAGCCGCTCGTTCGGCCATTGATTTCAATAGGGACTCGACGAGCATATCAAGCGCGCCTTTCGCCGACTGTTTTTTTATCTCAAGCCTCGCGCCCTTGAACCTGAACTGTTTTACAATGGTTTGGCCTTTGAAGTCAACGGCAACGCACACAGTGCCCGCGGGCTTATCCGGCGACCCTCCGTCCGGCCCGGCAATGCCGGTTATGCCGACGCTTATGTCGCTTTTGAGAAGGCCCCTTGCTCCAACCGCCATCTCGACGGCAGTTTCCATCGAGACTGCGCCGTATCGTTCAAGCGTTGTCTCTTGGACGCCGAGGAGCCTTGTCTTTACCTTGTTGTCATAAGCCACGACCCCGCCGATGAAGTATCTTGAGGAGCCGGGCGCATTGGTGATGAGGTTTGAAAGAAGACCGCCGGTGCATGACTCGGCCACGGCGAGCGTAAGGCCGTTATCAAGGAGCGCGCCCCTTATATGGCCAAGGACGCTTGTTATTGCATTGCGCTTTGTTTCCATCAGAGTGCTCGCCGCACGGGCAATATTAATATACGACAGCCTTGGTGTTTATTCCCTATTAAAGTTCTTTGGCCTACCTTTCTTTCAAGAAAGGCAGGTGCCGAGCAGAATGGCTTGCGCGCAAAGGTTGGCGTATACCCCGGCAAGCACGTCATCGCCCACTATGCCGAACCCGCCCGGGAGTTTATTCTCAATCAGACGTATGGGCCAGGGCTTCACAATATCAAAAAACCTAAAGAGAAAGAAGGCCGATATCAGGTTGAATACGCTGAACGGCAGAAGGAAAAAAGCGACAAGATAGCCGCACGTCTCGTCAAGTACGATACGCTGAGGGTCTTTTTGCCCAAGGGCATTGGCCGCCTCGTTCGTGATATAGACCGAAACGGCTATGAGGCTTGCGATGATGAGCGCCTGTGCCGGCGTTCCGGCATCGCGGGCAAGGAGGGCTACGCCTAAGCCCCAGAGCGTGCCGAAGGTGCCGGGCATCACGGGTGAGAGTCCGACATAAGCGCCGGTTGCAAGGAATATGAGGAGTTTATTTTTCATTTAGCCCGTTGGCAGCGTGTAAGAAAACCCCAAAATGCTAAAGGCCGCTCAAAAAGGCGCAGATGCGAGGCGGCAGGGTCCCCATTGCGTCTTTTCTTCTATTGCAATGGGAAGTTGCGAAGAACGAGCCCAGCACCACTTTGCGTACGATGAAATTTGTCAAGCAACTTGCTTTCGTAATCCAAAGTGGTGCTGGGCGCAGTTCTGAGCGACGAGACAACAAAGCAGATGCGCCTTTTTCAGCGGCATGGTCAGAACATGAACCGTCTCATCCTGATATTAATAATAAGCCCGGCCGCGATCATGCACGTTATGAGGAACGACCCTCCGTAGCTTATGAACGGCAGGGGCACGCCCACCACCGGAAGGATGCCGGCCACCATGCCGATATTTATGGCCGCGTGCCAGAAGAACATGCTCGTTATGCCGAAGGCGAGGAGGAATCCGAACCGGTCCTTGGAGTCCGTTGCCGCGGCATGTCCGCGTATTATCAGAAAGGTGAAGAGCGTAAAGAGTACGAGCGCGCCGATGAGTCCCCACTCCTCCGCGTATACCGAGAATATGAAGTCCGTGTGATGCTCAGGCAGGAACATGAGTTTGCCCTGCGTGCCGTCGGTAAATCCTTTGCCCGTCAGTCCGCCTGAGCCGATGGCAATCTTGGACTGCATGACGTGGTAGCCTGAGCCGAGCGTGTCCTTTGCCGGGTCTAAAAAGCTCGCAAGCCTGGCTTTTTGATACGGCTTGAGCATCTTCCAGCCTATCGGAATCATCGCGCCCATCGTCGCCCATAAGCCGATGAGCGTGCGAAGGCGTATCTTGACGATGAGCGCCATGGACCAGAATATCATCCATAGGATTATCGCGGTTCCGAGGTCCGGTTGCTTGGCGATGAGCAGGAACGGCACGGCAAGCAGAAGACCGGGCATTGCCATGTCCTTGAGCATAAGCCCCTTGGCCGGTAGCGGTCTACTGCTGTAGTATTTCGCCAGCGCGATGATGAGGGCGAGCTTGGCAAGCTCGGAGGGTTGAAGGGAGAAGACGCCGAGGTTTAGCCACCGCTTTGCGCCGCCGGAGGACTTGCCTATGATGAACACCGCGACGAGAAGCAGAAGGGATGACCCCCATATTATGTAGCCAAGCCGCTCAAGGAGTGAATAGTTCACTATAACGGCTGTGAGCAGGAGGGCCAATCCGATGACGATCCAGTACATCTCCCTCTTGTATATGCCCTGAAGATGCACATGGGTCGCGCTGTATACCGTGGCAAGACCTACGCAGGCCAGCAGCATTGTCAACGCGAGGGTGAACCAGTCGAAGTGGGAAAAAAGCCTTCTGTCAATCATAAGCGGCCTCGTCCGAGCTTGAGTTGACCGCGGCCTCTACGACGCGAGGCGCAATCATCTTGCCGTTGCCGTCGTGAGGCGCGCCGAGGTAGGCCTTGAATATCTCCCTTGCCACCGGCGCCGCGCTCGAGGCGCCGAACCCGCCGTGCTCCACTATGACGACGACTACGATCTTAGGGTCGTCGTAAGGCGCGAATCCGGCAAACCATGCGTGGTCCCGGAATTTGTAAGGTATGGACTGCACGTTCTTCGTCCTCGCTATGAGTTTTGCCACCTGCGCCGTGCCGGTCTTGCCGGCTATGCCGAGGTTTACCGCCGACAAAAACCGCGCCGTTCCGCCGTCTTCATGAGTAACGCCGTGGAGCGCCTCTTTTACCTCCTCAAGCGCGGCTTTGTCGATTCCGAGGCGCGACAAGACCCTTGGGGTGAAGCTCTTTACCGTCGTTCCGGTAGGCGTGATGATTTCCTCGACGGCCTGCGGCACGTAGAGCGTGCCGTTGTTGGCGATCGCCGCATAAGCGTTGGCGAGTTGGAGAGGCGTGGCGAGCATGTAGCCCTGTCCGACCGATACCGAGATGGTCTCGCCCTCGAACCACTTCGTGCCGTAGGCCTTGCTTTTCCACGCGGAGCTCGGCACGATGCCGTTTTTCTCGTTGGATAGGCTCACGCCGGTCTTCGCGCCGAAGCCGAACAGCCTTGAGTATTTGGCGAGCGTGTCCACGCCGAGTTTCAATCCGACCTGATAGAAAAAGGTGTCGCTCGATTCGACGATGGCCCTGTGCACGTTTATCGTGCCGTGCCCTTCCTCCTTCCAGTCGCGGTAGTCCCTTCCGGCGAATCTGAAGGCTGGGCCGGAGTAAATCCGCGTCTCAGGCGTTATCGTCTTTTCCTCAAGCGCGGCGAGGGCGTGTATGGGTTTGAAGGTCGAGGCGGGCGGATATAGACCCTGTATGGCCCTGTTGTTGAGTATGTCCAGCGGATTTCCGATAAGTTCATTCCATTCGTCTTTTGACAGGCCGGTCGAAAGGCCGTTGGGGTCGAAGCTCGGAGAGCTTACCATCGCCAGAATCCTGCCGGACGACGGCTCCAACGCGATGGCGGCCCCGGCCCTGTCCTTGAGCGCGTTCATTGCCGCAAGCTGGGTATTCAGGTCAACGGTCAGCCTCATCGAACTTCCAGGATAGGGCGCGGTATAGTTGACGACGCGAATCTTCCGTCCGTGCGCGTCCACCTCGATGCTTTTTCCGCCGTCCTTGCCCTTGAGTTCGCTTTCGTTGGAACGCTCAAGCCCGTATTTGCCTATGTTGTCGTGGAGGGCGTATTTTTCGCTGACGGACGAATCCTTGAGCTCCTTTTCGTTTACCTCGCCGATATACCCGATGAGATGCGCGAATGCGCCGTCGTACAGGTAATGCCGTTTCGGCTCAACGTCGAGTATGACGCCCGGCATCTCGAATTTGTAGCTCTCAATCTTTACGGCTTCATCCCATGAAAGCTCCTCCTTGAGCTTGATTGGTTGAAACCGCGGTCTCTTTTTGTCGACGGCGATTTTTTCATCCAACTCGTCGTGGTCGATCCCGACGAGGCGTTTTAACAGCGCTTTTGTCGCCTCCATGTCTTTTACGTCTTCAGGCACTATGAGGAGTTCATATCCCGGACGGTTGTCGGCTATCTTTGTCCCGGTGCGGTCGTATATGACGCCTCTTGGCGCGGCGGCCTTTATGAGGCGCACGGAGTTGTTGAGCGAAAGCCCGGAGTAGTAGTCGCTCTCCTTTACCTGAAGATACCAAAGCCGCACCGACAGGATGAAGAAGGCCGTTATGCAGAAGCCTATGGCAATCTGCGAACGTCTTTTGAACTCGGCCGGTTCCTTATCTCCGAAGTATCCGCTCAATGCGCGCTGTCCTTGAATGCCGCCGGGCTTACGAGGTTTATGAGCCTTGTAAAGAGGGTGATGAACGCGGGGGCAAAAACGCCCGTTGCTGCGGTTATAAGTAAGACGTTGCCGAGGAAACTTACATGGATGCCCGCGCTTCTGAGCACCATACCGATCAGGACGCCTTTCAGCAACGCCGCGCTTGCCGCGCCTCCTGCGCGCGTGGCAACGGTCGAGAAGTGCACCTTCAGCGCGATGAGGCGAACGGCCATGTATACGATTATCAGCGAAAACGACGACGCGCCGATTATGCCGCCGCTCATGACGTCATCCATGTAGCCGAGGATAAAGGCCAATATGACGCCTTCGATGGAGGTCTTACGGTAGGCGGAATAAAAGACGATGATGAGCGGCAGGTCCGGCATGGGCACGCTTGCAAACAGCGTGCTCTTGAAGGCCAGATAAAGCGCGGCCAGCGGCAGGAATATGATGAACTCCTTCATGGTTGCCTCAAAAAATTAGATAGTTTTTCCGAGTTAAAGCCCCAGCACCACTTTGTTGCACGAAGAGACTTGGGAAACAACATCCTTTCGTAATCCAAAGTGGTGCTGGGCGATGGAAGCGAAAATAAAAAGCGCAGCATATGCGACAATATGTGAGCATTTTTATTTTCGCCCTGACACGGAAATCGGGAAAAATAGCAATTTTTAGAGGCAACCTCATGTCAATCCGTTACGACGATAACTTCCTCAAGGGTCTTGAGTGCGACCTTGGGTTTGACCTCGATGTACTTGAAGAAATTGTCTCTGCTCTTTTCAATCCTTACCACCTCGCCGACCGCGATGCCCCTCGGGAAGATGCCGGTAAGACCGGATGTGATGACGACGTCGCCGAGCGCCACGTCGTCGTCGATGCGGATGTATTTCAGGATGAGCGAGTCTTCCCCGTTGCCCTCGATTACGGCCTTGATCCTCGTGCGTTCCACGTATACGTCGACGTCGCTCCGCGCATCGGTCAGCAGAAGCACGGTCGAGGCGTTCGACGCGGTTTCTATTATCCTGCCGATTGCGCCTGACGCGCTCAACACGGCCATGTCCTTTGCGAGGCCGCCGGATGCGCCCTTGTCGATAGTGATGGTCTTTGCCCAGGGCGTGGACGTAACGCCGGTCAGACGCGCGGCCGTTGAATTGAAGTCGACGGCGTCCATGAACTCAAGCGCGGATTGAAGCCTTTTGCCGAGAAGGACTTCGTCCTTGAGCCGCATGTTTTCGTTCTCAAGCGAGAGTATCCGGCTTTTAAGGAGCGTATTCTCGCCGGCCGCGCCCACGAGGAAGACGTAGTCGGTCCATAGTCCCTTGACCGCCTTTTGCGCGGATAGCGCGGCGCGCTGAACCGGCCCAATGACGAAGGAGACCGTTTCATATACGACGGCCCCGCGCGGGATCTCCTTTTTGTAGGTGAGGGATAAGTGCAGGGAGTACAGCGCAAGGAGCGCCGATACTATGAGCGCCTGATGTCTTTTCAGAAAGGAGCTTATGTTGCGTTCGGTGATGGGCATGATGTGGTTATCGTTAACCCGTTCAGTCCGGTATCGTTACTTCTTTCAGGAGCTTCATCTCGTCAAGCACCTTGCCGGCGCCCTTGACGACGCAGGTCAGCGGGTCGTCCGCGACCGTTACCGGCAGTTTTGTTTCCTCTCTTATGAGTATGTCGAGGTTTCGTATGAGGGCGCCTCCTCCTGCAAGCACTATGCCCTTGTCAACGAGGTCCGCGGCCAGTTCGGGAGGGGTTATCTCAAGCACGTGCTTTATCGCCTCCACAAGGGCGCTTATAGGCTCGTTGAGCGCGTCGCGTATCTCGCAAGGTTCGATTTCAAGGGTCGTGGGTATGCCGGTTATGAGGTTCGAGCCCTTTATCTCTATCTTGGGAAGATGATCGTCGGGCAGAGGCAGTCCGACGCTCATCTTTATGCTCTCGGCCACGCCCGTTCCTATGGAGAGGTTGTATTTTCTCTTTATGTACTGGACGATCGCCTCATCCAGCTTGTCTCCGCCTATCCTGACGGACTTTGCCTGCACGATGCCGGCCAGCGAAATGACGGCGATCTCGGAGGTGCCGCCTCCGATGTCCACGATCATGTTGCCCGAAGGCTCGGTTATGGGAAGGCCCGCGCCTATCGCGGCGGCCATAGGCTCTTCAATGAGGTAGACCTCGGAGGCTCCGGCCGAATAGGCGCTCTCCTTGACCGCCCTTTTTTCGACCTGCGTTATGCCGGACGGCACGCCTACGATTATCCGCGGCCTTACAAGGAGCCTCCTGTTGTGCACCTTGGCTATGAAGTACTTGAGCATCTCCTCCGTAACCTCGAAGTCGGCTATGACGCCGTCTTTCAAGGGCCTTATGGCCGTGATGTTGCCCGGAGTTCTGCCGAGCATGGCCTTGGCCTCCTTGCCCACCGCGAGCACGCGCTTGCCCTTGCCGTCTTTTTTTACGGCAACGACGGAAGGTTCATTGGTTACGATGCCTTTGCCTTTGACGTATATGAGCGTCGAGGCCGTGCCAAGGTCGATGGCAAGGTCATTGGAAAAAAGCCCTAGGACGTAGTTGAACATTTTATCTCCTTGAAAATACAGCCGAATATGCCGATTAATCTTAACAATTTATATTAACGAAAATATGCGCGGTTTGCAAGCCTAAATACCGTGACGGTTAACCGTGACCGTAAAAGATTTCTTTTTTACACGGTCACGGACACGGTTCACGTATTTACACGGCCTTTAATGCTTGTGCCGCTCATGCTTATGTGATAGTCTATTTGTTCCAATGACAGCCGTTTTCAGCCGCGTTATGCCCTTATAAAAATATAGAAGCAATCAATCCACGAGGAGGAACGCAATAGTGTCAACGATCATCGCGCCGCACGGAGGGGTATTAAAGGACAGGTTGCTGTCTGAAAAGGAGGCCGACTCGCTCAAGGCCAAGGCCGCGTCGTATGTCTCATGGGACCTGACCGAGAGGCAGGGTTGGGACATCGAGATGCTTTTGAACGGGGCGTTTTCGCCGCTTGAGGGCTTTATGAACCGTTCCGATTACGAGTCCGTGGTAAGGGATATGCGCCTTGCCGATAAGACGCTCTGGCCCATGCCCATAACCCTTGATGTGAAGGAAGAGTTCAGCGGGAAGATATCGGCGGGCGCAAAGGTCGCGCTCAGGGACGCCGAGGGCGTGCTCATCGCCGTGATGACCGTGTCGGATATATGGAAGCCTGACAAGAAGGCGGAGGCCGAACACGTCTTCGGCACAACCGACGTTAAGCATCCGGGGGTTGATTATCTGCTTAACAAGTCGCATCCGGTCTACGTCGGCGGCACGATCGAGGGGGTCGAACTGCCGAGGCATTACGACTTCAAGCAGTTGCGTCATACCCCCAGGGATCTTCGTGAAAAATTTCAGAAGAACGGCTGGAGGCGCGTCGTCGCGTTCCAGACGAGAAACCCTATGCACAGGGCGCATCAGGAGCTTACCTTCCGCGCCGCGAAGACGAGCGAGGCCAATCTGCTCATCCAGCCGGTCGTGGGCATGACCAAGCCGGGCGACATAGACCACTATTCAAGGATACGCTGCTACGAGCACCTTGTGAAGCAGTACCCGGAGCAGACCACGATGCTCTCGCTCCTGCCGCTTGCCATGCGGATGGGCGGGCCAAGGGAGGCGGTCTGGCACGCTATCATCAGAAAGAACTACGGCTGCACCCACTTTATCGTGGGCAGGAATCACGCGGACCCTGGCAAGGACAGCAAGGGCAACGATTTTTACGGCCCTTACGACGCGCAGGAGCTTCTGGGCAAGCATCAGGACGAGCTTGGCATAAAGATGGTGGCGTTCCCTGAGATGGTCTACGTTCAGGAAAAGGCCGAATACGTGCCGTCAACCGAAATACAGCCGGGCTGGACGGTGCTCAACATCTCAGGCACCGAGTTCAGAAGGCGGCTGATGGAGGGTCTTGACATACCGGACTGGTTCTCCTACAAGGACGTCGTCGAGGAGCTTAGAAAGACCTATCCGCCGAGGAAGAAACAGGGCTTTACGGTATTCTTCACAGGCCTTTCAGGTTCAGGCAAGTCCACCATCGCAAACGCCTTGATGGTCAAGCTCCTTGAGGCGGGCGGCAGAAACGTTACCATGCTTGACGGCGACCTTGTGAGAAAGAATCTTTCAAGCGAGTTGGGCTTTTCAAGGGAGCACAGGGACTTGAACATCCAGCGCATCGGCTTCGTGGCCGCCGAGATAAGCAAGAACGGCGGGGCCGCGATATGCGCGCCCATCGCGCCTTACGCGCAGACGAGAAAACAGGTGAGGGAGACCGTTGCAAGGAACGGCGGGTTCATCGAGGTACACGTTTCGACGCCGATAGAGGTCTGCGAGGAGAGGGACAGGAAGGGGTTGTACGCAAAGGCGAGGGCAGGGATCATAAAGGAGTTTACCGGCATAAGCGATCCGTATGAAGCGCCGGAAAACCCGGAGCTTGTAATAGATACGAAGGACTGTACGCCTGATGAGGCGTCTCAGAGGATACTCTTGAAGCTTGAGCAGATGGGCTTCATAAAATAACCGCAGTATGGACAGTCTATCCAAAAGATTCCTTGAGGAGGCGGACAGGCTCGAAGGGCTGATAACCGGCATGAGCGACGCCATTTACCGGACGCCTGAGCTTGGCCTGAAGGAGTTCAAGACCTCCGGCCTCATGCAAGGATCCCTGAAGTCAGCCGGTTTTTCGGTTGAGGCGGGCATTGCCGGTCTGCCCACAGCCTTTTCTGCGGCCTTCGGGAGCGGCTCTCCGGTCATCGCGCTGCTTGCCGAGATGGACGCCTTGCCCGGCATAGGACATGGTTGCGGCCATAATATCGCTGGATGCGCTTCTATAGGCGCGGGTATAGCGCTGTCAAAGGCGTTGCATGGTTCAGACATACAAGGCACTGTCCTTGTCCTCGGCACTCCGGCCGAGGAGCTTGGCAAGGGCAAGATCGACATGCTTTCCGCCGGAGTCTTCAACGGCGTTGACGCGGCCATGATGGTTCACGGCTCGTCAAGGCGCATGGTGGTAAAGCACTTCCTCGGGCTTATCCGGCTAAACATATCCTTCAAGGGACGCTCAAGCCACGCATCGGCCTACCCTGAGGAGGGCATCAACGCCCTTGACGCGGTTATCCAGACCTTCAACTCCATAAACGCGCTTCGTCAGCAGTTCAGGCCCGACGTGCGTGTGCATGGGATAATAACGGACGGGGGAAAGGCGCCGAACATCATACCTGACAGGGCAGAGGCGAGTTTCTACGTGCGAGCCAATGATCTGAAGGAGCTTGATTCGATAAAAAAGCGCGTCATAAAGTGCGCCGAGGGCGCGGCCATAAGCGCTGGTTGCACGCTTCAGGCGGACGAGGTCGGCGAACTCAACGCGCCCATGAAGATAAATATGGCCTTTATAGAGGCGTACAGAGGCGCTCTGAAGACTCTGAATATGCAAGAGGACTCATCTCCCCCCGATAAAAACGTCGGTTCTTCCGACATAGGCAACGTCTCGCAGGTCTGTCCCACCATACACCCGCACGTGCCGATAAGACCCGGCATAAACATCCATACCTGCGACTTCGCTGACGCGACCATTACGCCGGACGGCCACAGGGCATTGATGGAAGGCGTAAAAGCGCTCGGCCTTACCGCAATCGAACTGCTCTCGAATCCGTCCACGCTCAAGGCCGTCAAGGATGACTTCGCGGGGTGTTGTGCCTCTTAACGCAAAAAAGACAAAACGGGCATCCGCCCGTTTTGTCTTTGTGCGGCCAGCGGCCTCAGTATGCGCCGCTTCCTACCGAGCCTCCGCCGCTGTAGGCCACGAACGGCTTTCTGTAGGTATGCGCCCACATCGAGCATCTCTTGGCCCAGAGGCTCTCCGGGTGTTCGGTCGAGAGGGTGTAAGCCGTCTCTGCGAGTTTCCCCATGTCTCCGCTTGATTTGAACGACGCCACTCCAAGGAAATATTGGGCTTCAGGGACAAGTTCCGAGGCAGGGCACTCGTCAAGCAACTCGTTGAACAGGCTTATCGCCTCGGAATATCTGCCGAGATGAAAATCGCCCAGTCCCTTGGACAGCAGGAGTTGGGCCTTGAACTCCTCATGCGGCAGGTATCCTACCCAGCGTTCAAGCTCCGCGCCGGTTTCGTCCACGATGATAAACGCGGGCGTCCAATCCACCCTGTAGTACTTGGCCATCTCCGACGATTCGTTGACGTTGTAGAGCGCCGCTTCGCATTCCCGCTCCACGAGGTTGCCGACCCCTTCGTTCTTAAGCGTCTCTTCAAGGGTTTTTTGAGACCCTTCCTCAAGCGGGTCATGGAAGAGGAGAAGAGTGAGCTTAGTGCCGCCCGTTATGGCGTTTGTCGCTTCCTTCATATCTTTTTTCCAGTTTATCGTATACATACGCACCTCCAGTCGTAACGGTTTCGCTTAGTGAAACTGACTTTCAATTTCATTATATATCAATATGACCCCGTGTCAAATCGCGCCGCCGTTTTTTTTGAAAAAAGTTACCGTTCACCGATAACCATTTAACCGTGAACCCTGAGCCGACAAGTAACAACTTGACTTGTACTGTTTTTATGCTATATTGAACGGAGCGTTGTATTACGTTACAAGAGTCCACGGCGTTCAAGTCCGGCAGTCCGCACCAAGACAAACCCATCAAGAAGAGCAATCATCCGTGATATGGCGCGCCGGCGTATTCCGGGGGTTTTTTGCGCCTTGCAAGGTACCCTACGGCGAATATCCGAGGATGCTACCACAAACTGGGGGTGCGATGCAGAGCATAGGACAGAGTATAGGGCAGAGTACAGGGCAGGGTATCGGGAAGGGCATCGTCAGGAAGCGCAGGGTATTGGTGGTGGATGACGAAGAGACCATAGGCGTCGGCATCAGCGAGATACTCAAGGATACCGGCTTTGACGCGGCTTACGTCGTCAACGGCAAGGACGCCATCGAGATCGTCAGGAAGTCGCCTTTCGATCTCATCTTCATGGACATGATAATGCCGGGCATGAACGGCCTCGATACCTACCGGGAGATAAGGAAGATAACGCCTCAGGCAAGGGTCGTGTTGTTTACCGGCTACTTCCGGGACGCCGAAGAGGTGATCGTTCAGGGCGTAAAGGAAGGCATGATAGATGAGTTCATAAGAAAGCCGTACTTCGCGGAGGAGATAATCAAGTCGGCGAGGAAGTACGCCTAAAGACCGTGACCGTGAACCGTGACCGTGCGCCTTACTGTTGTTTCGGCCAGAGCCGTATCTGAAGCTCCTTTAGGAGCGCTCCGAGCGAGAGGGGATCAACGGCGGATATGAGGACAGCCTCTTTCCTTGCCGCAAGATTTCTGGCTTCAACCGGGTCCGCGAGGTCGGCCTTGTTGAAGACGAGGAGCCTTGGTATGTCGTCGAGGCCGATCTCGGCGAGTATCGTCTCAACGGTTGATATGCGTTTTTCAAAGTTCGGGTTGCTTATGTCAACGAGGTGCATAAGCATGTCCGCGTCCTCCATCTCCTCGAGCGTTGACTTGAAGGCCGCCAAGAGGTCTTTTGGCAGGTCTTTTATGAACCCGACCGTGTCGGTTATGACCGCGTCCCGCTCCCTTGGGAATCGCAAGCGGCGCGTGGCCGTGTCAAGCGTCGCAAACAGCTTGTCCTCAACCAGCGTTGCGCTCTTTGTCAGCGCGTTCAATAGCGTGGATTTCCCCGCGTTGGTGTAGCCGACAATGGATATTATGGGCACGTTGGTTTCTGCCCTCCTGCGTCTGCGCTCGAAGCGGCCCCTGCTGAGCGTTCTTAGTTCCTTTTCAAGATGAGCTATCCTGTCGGCCACGCGCCGCCTGTCCTTTTCCAGCTTCGTCTCTCCCGGCCCCCTGCCGCCTATGCCCCCCATGAGGCGTGAGAGTGCCGTGCCCTTGCCCGTGAGCTTGGGGAGCAGGTACTTGAGTTGAGCCAGTTCGACCTGCACCTTGCCGTCCCTTGAGTGCGCCCTTCCGGCGAATATGTCGAGTATGAGTTGCGTCCTGTCTATCACCTTCAACTCGGTTATCTCGCCCAGTTCCCGCACCTGCGTCGGGGTAAGTTCCTGATCGAATATTATGAGCGAGGCGTCCTTCTGGAGCGCGGAGATGATAAGCTCCCGTATCTTGCCCGAACCCATGAGGTACTTGGGGTTTAACCTGTCGGGCCGTTGGATGAGCGTGCCCGCTACGTCGGTCCCGGCCGTTCCTGCAAGCTCGGCGAGTTCGTCGAGCGATTCGGTCTGCTCGGACTTTGGCCTCGATGACACGCTTACGAGTATGGCCCTTTCACGCCTATCCTTCACGTCCCTCACGAGCGCCCGGCCCATCTCGTTTTCAAGGGCTGAGATGAACGAGTCGAACTCCAAGTCGAAGGCGTGGAACGGTACGCCCTCCATGACCTCATAAGTCTTGCCTTCAGGGTTATACGGCACAAGGTGCGCGGCGTGTATCTTGCCGGGTAGCCCGGTTTCATCGGCGTCTATGGCGGCCATGAGGTCGAGCCTTAAAAGCGCAAGGTCCGTAAGGTCGTCTTGCGACAGAGGCTCGGCTTTAAGGTGCGTGTGCACGCATCTTAGCCCCCTTAGCCTTTTTCTGCCGAGCGGATAGTCGGGAAGCGCAGGGATGACTATCTCCTTTTCATCGCCGACGATAACGGCGACAATCGCGCCCTTCCTGTTGATTATCACGCCAAGCTGTCTTCTTATCTCACGGGACAGAGAGGTCATGTATCTTGCAATCTCGGGCGTGATGACTGAAGACGGGCTGACCCTTGTGCCGTAGATGCGCTCTATGGCCTTTAAGTGGCTTGCTTTAAGCCCCGTGAGGTTGCCGTATGGTTGAGGGATGGTTGTTCTCCTTGGATTACGACGGTATGGCTGAATTGTATCATATAACGATTGTCCGTTATCAGTAAAAAACCGATACCGGATGACCTATGCAGGTTCAACGAGCCTGTTGACAAAAGGCATCCGTTGTGACACAATAATCGCGTGAGATGCTATACGTGGAACGAAGAAAAGAACGAAAAGCTGAAAAGAGAGCGCGGGGTTTCGTTTGAGGAGGCGGTGTTCTGCATTGAAAACGGGCGACTGCTTGACATCATCGAACACCCTGACCAATCGAGGTATCCCGGACAAAAGCTGTATGTCGTTGACATCGGCGGCTATGCCCATTACGTGCCCGTGGTTGAAACAGGGCAGGCCGCTTTTCTGAAAACCATAATACCGAGTCGGAAGGCTACGAAGGCTTACATCGGAAAAAAGGAAGGCGCAGATGAAGAAAAAAATTAAACTGGACAAAGAAGAACGAGAGTTGTTGAAAAGCATTGAGAGCGGCCAGTGGCGGAGCGTTAAAAACCTCGATGCCGAAATAAGACGCGCCCGCGACATTGCCGGGAATACCCTGCGTAAAGACAAGCGGGTGAATATACGGCTTTCCTTCATGGACCTTGAGGGGCTTCGCAAGAAGGCCTTTGAGGAAGGCATCCCGTACCAAACGCTCATGGCAAGCGTTTTGCACAAGTACGTCTCAGGACGCCTGTCCGAAAAGCGCTGAGCGGTTTATATCTCCGCGCCATCAGGAGTTTGCTTGCTACACCGAGACCGATGTCGTCAACGTGCCTCTCGATTTTTATTATTGATATTTTTTGACTTTTTATATAATATCAAATAGAAGTAGATGCCCCTCATGGGAGAGAGACCTGAATAGAGGAGATTGGCGGCGCTTTTTTTGGGGGATGGGGCGGTCGGAGATGGGTTGGGGCGGCAATAGATGGAAATCAAAGAAATTCAGGATAAGATAGCAAAAGGCGAGTATCGGTTTTCAGATCATGCGGTAAAACGAATCCTTCAAAAACATATAGACCGTTTTGAAGTAGAAAACGCCATAGCAGAGGGTGAAATTATAGAGGAGTATCCTGATGATAAATATTCACCAAGTTGTCTCATCTATGGAAAGACAAGAGATGAAAGAGGTTTGCATATCCATATTTCACTGCCGCCGGTAGTTGTAGTAATAACGGTCTATGAACCGGACGCTGAAGAATGGATCGATTGCAAGATCAGGAGGTGAAAAATATGAAGTGTGTTTTTTGCGGAGGCAAGACGGAGAGCAAACAGGTAACATTCACTTACGAGGAAGTTGACGGCTATCTCATTGTAGAGAACGTCCCTGCGGAGGTTTGTACAAAATGCGGAGAAAAGACGTATTCTCCCGAAGTTACCGATGAACTCCTGAAATTCGCAAGGCACGATTTTCATCCTGTAAAAACCGTAAAAGTGCCTGTGTTCGATTTTGCCGAGAGGGTATAGGAATTTGAATTGGCGTCAAGCGTGGTATATCGGCAAAACGTAACATAAAAATTCTCCCTCATCATGGATATATCGTCTATGACAAACACATTGGCACATAGCTTGCTAAGGCAGGCAGGCAGGCAGGCAGGCAGGCAGGCAGGATAGCTTTAACGACAACCGGTTTTTCA
>JACRCE010000029.1 GCA_016213015.1 Deltaproteobacteria bacterium
CATGCGCGACTCCGCGACGGTATACAAGCAGGAGGATAAGTATCGTCGTCAGCCCCGCTGCCGCGACAACCGGAAAAAGGTAGGGTGAATAGGCCGACCGCCCTTTCTTCTGAAAGGACATGCTCTCTCTCAGCGCCTGCAAGGCTGAACGGGCAACGCGCTCAAGGCCCCAAGCCATCCTGTGTTGATCCTCTGAGCTGAACCGCACCACGTTCCTGTTCCACCTGTAGCGGAGCATGTCAAGGTATAGGGTAAGTCTTGACGGGGTTCCGATTCCGCTCGGCGGCGCAAACCCGGCATCCGGGGTCGGGTCAAAGGTTATCCAGCCGCCTTCCTCCGCGATGTAAGCCTCGACCCATGCGTGCGCGCTTGACTGTCGAACGATGAAGTAGTTGCCGAAGCCGTTCCATTCGCCTTCGGCAAAGCCCGTTACAAGCCGGGACGGTATGCCGGACGAACGCAACAGCACGGCCATTGCCGTTGCGTAATGTTCGCAAAAGCCTTGTCTGGAAAAGAACAAAAAGTCCTCAAGCGGGCTCTTGCCTTCGGTCCTTTTCGGATCAAGAGAGTAGTCGAGATTTGTCCGCAGGTAAGACTCCACTGAAGCGGCCTTGCGCCGCCCTTTCACTCCTGTTGTTATCTCCTTTGCAAGGGCGCGTATGCGGTCTCCCGATGGATCGGCCTCAAGGAATGACGTGTTGCTGAAGGCCGCGTCAGGCGGGTCTTCCTCGCGGGATGCCGCTCGCGGCTGGCTCCATGCCTTGTATCCGGTGCGGGCATAAGGGATTGACGGCATGTATATCGCGCCTGCCGTATCGAAGCGAACGGAAGGGAATGGGCCTTCGATCCGTATAGGCTGGGAGGCCGCGAAAAGCACGTCGGACTCGAGCGGCTCAAGAGTAATCGTCTGTTCGATTACGGGCAGTTTCGGCGTCGTTTCGGCGACGATGAATACGCTTTCTCGTCCCCTGCCGGGCACGGTCTTTTCCTTCAATCTCCTGTGCCATGCGCGTCCGTCGTAATGCTCGAAAGACGCGCCTCTGAATCGCAGCAGCTCTTTTGGCCTCGTCCCCTTTATCTCCACGCGCATGACTATGGCAGGGTCGGTCTTTACCGCGCCTATCTCGCCTAAGTCGACGTTGCCTGAAAATCCGGTCATCCTGATGGTATTGGCCGTCTTTCTTTCAAAAAAACCTATCGCCCCGCGAGGCATGAGAAAGAACAAGAGGAAGGCGATGATGATCGCGCAGACGGCGGCTATAGAGGCGAAGGCGACGATGCCCGGCCCGAGTATCTCGCCCGGCGGCTCGTCAGGCTCCTTGTAAACCGTCCGCCACTCCTTTTTTATGTTGAATATGGTCATGGCGGCGATACCGCCGGCGATGAAGAGAAAGAGTATCAAGAGGAAGGCCATGCTCGACGACGATACGGCGGCGCCGAGTATCTGAAAAAAAACTATTATATACAGGATGACGTGGTCCCTGCCGGTTGCGAGGTCAAAGAGTTTCAGGGCGAGCATTATCACGAGAAACCGTGCCGCTACGACGAGGAGATCTCCCGTGACAAGCGTGTAATCCGCGACGAACATGGCGAACAGCAGGGTCGCAAGGATATTCCAGACGGCCTTGGATACGACGCGCCTCGACCTGAGATTGAACGGCAGGCTTATTATGGCAAGGGCCGAGGCTGCGACTATGAAATAAACCTCGATGGACTCGACCATGCTTGCGGCCGCTATGCCGAGCGAGGCCATGAAGCAGGTGAGTATGATCGTGTAGGTTGAAAAGTTCATGTCTACGACTCCACCCTGACGTTTGCTCCCTGTCCGTCAACCGGCGCGATCAAGGCGAGAAGATGAAGTATCTTATGGAGTTGAGCCTGTCCGGCCCCCGGTTTCATGCTTTCGGCGAGCGTCCTGAATCCGACGCGGCAACCCTTTTCAATCAGTATCTTTGCGATTGACGCGGCCTTGTCCACCAACGCTTCAAACTCATGAGGCGTCGTTGTCTTGTAGTTGTCGAACACGATCGTAAATCGCCTTGCGTGTTCCTCCTCGAACTCCTTGACAAGGAGGCGCGCCGAGCGTCCGGCGGCCTTCCAGTAGATGAGGCGCGCGTCGTCGAGCGCCGTATATTCGCGCACGCTTCGCAACTCAGCCCCGCGGCCGCGCTTCCGGTTTGATTCCATTCCGATCGCCTCCCGCGCCATAAGGGATGCGGTTTTACCCGAGTCCGTAACGTCGGGGTAGACGATTACCTCGGTTGCAAGCGGCGCCTCCCTGCCTTTGACGAACAGCCCGAATGGAAACCTCGTTGACAGTTTGACCCCGGCAAGGGTGTGCCGGCCCCGCCCCGTAAAGGTGTATGAGGCGCATCTTATCGCGCTTGTCCGCGGTTTGAGTTTGAGGAAATATATCGGCTCGGAGGACAGCGAAGCCGTCGGGATTTCTTTTGACGTGAAGGAGAACGACGGGATGCGTCTTTTGTCGTTTAATGCCTCTATCCTGACGATGGCCGGAGAGTTTTTGTACAGGCTCCGCGGCATGACCCTCGTTATCCTGATCCGGCGAAGCGTATGCTCCGAGACTACGCCCGATACGATGATGATGGAAAGGAGGGTGGCGGCCACGAGGTACAGGAGGTTGTTGCCGGTATTGATGGCCGCAACGCCGATGAGAAGCAATATTGCGATGTACCACCATCCCTCCTTTGTTATCGTCAGCGTGCGCGGGAGTTTGAATATGCGTCTTCGAGTTTGTTTTTGCTTGCCGAAGGCACGGCCTATTATCATGGCAAGCCAAGGGAGGGGAACGGACAGGGCCGGTCTCATGCGTCAGACCGGCACGGGCGTTGAGTTCAGCACGTCCTCCACCAGTTCCGCACCCGCTTCAACCGCCTCGCCCGAATAATTCTCAACCGCGATGATCCTATGGCCGAAGACCGGCACGGCAAGTCTTTTTATGTCGTCCGGGAGGAGATAGTCCCTGCCGTTTATAACGGCAAGCGCCTGCGCGGTCGCGTAAAGCGTGCTCGTGGCGCGAGGGCTTGGGCCAAGACGTATGCCGTTATGGTTTCTGGCGGCGTTTGCGATCGAGAGGATGTAAGAGACGAGGTCGTCCGCGACGCGCACTCGTCCGACGCATTCCTGCATGGCCCCGAGTTCATCCGTGGTTATGACCGGATCAAGAGAGGTCAGCGCGGTCGATGATGAGGCCGAGCGGATTATTTCCCTCTCGTGCTCGGCGTCAGGGTAGCCGATCTTTATCGAGATGGTGAATCTGTCGAGCTGTGATTCGGGAAGTGGAAAGGTGCCCGCGTATTCGAGCGGATTCTGGGTGGCTATGAGCATGAACGGCACGGGCAGGGGATGGGTTATCCCGTCAACCGAGATTTGCCTGTCGTTCATGGCCTCGAGGAGCGCGCTTTGCGTCCTTGGCGTGGTCCTGTTTATCTCGTCGGCCAACACTATGTTGGCGAAGATAGGGCCGGGCTTGAACTCGAAGACGCGTCTTTCCTGATTGTAAACCGTTACGCCGATAACGTCTGACGGGAGCATGTCAGAGGTGAATTGTATGCGTTGAAATGAGCAGTTGACGCTCCTTGCCATAGCGTGGGCAAGCGTCGTTTTACCCACGCCCGGCACGTCCTCGATGAGCAGATGCCCTCTTGCAAGCAGAGCGGCGACGGCAAGCTCGATCTTGTCGGATTTGCCGCGTATCACCTTTTCGAGATTTTTTCTGAGGGCGTCGGCCTTTTCATAGACTTCCGAGTATTCCATGCAATAAAATTTTACAGGATAATACGCCTGTTGTAAAGACGGTTGAAGACGGTTCAGGGTTAGAGAAAAGGTTAAAGGCGGTTCAAGGTTCAGGGCTGAAAGTACGGTTCATCTGTCTAAGGAAGCTCTGATTAATTCGCCAACCAGTCATTGCGAGCAACGCGAAGCAATCTCGTCTTCAAGGAAATCAACAACTTAGAGATTGCTTCGCCGCAAAAGCGCGGCTCGCAATGACAGAAAAGGGAATTAATCAGACCTTCCCTAACCTTCTTTAACCGTCTCTAACCCTGAACCATCTTCCAACCATGAACCTTCTTTAACCCTTGACAGAAAAATTCGTTATGATAAGATTCTCCCTTCTCATGCGGGAGTAGCTCAGTTGGTAGAGCGCAACCTTGCCAAGGTTGAGGTCGCGGGTTCGAGCCCCGTCTCCCGCTCCAAATTTACAGTACGCCTCCGTGTCATTCACTGGTGAACATGAATCCTGCAAACAAGATGGAGCAGTTGAGCGCCTACATGAGCGGCAAGGGCCTCAAGTCCACGTCCCAGCGCGACTACATCGCCGACACCTTCTTCAGAACCAACACGCACATAAGCCTTGAGGAACTGCTCGGCAAGGTAAGGCGCAAGCACAAGGGCATCGGCTACGCGACCGTCTACCGCACAATGAAGCTCCTGAGCGAGAGCGGACTTGCCCTCAGCAGGCAGTTCGGCGACGGACAGACAAGATATGAAAATCTGCCCGCGGACGGACACCACGACCATATCATCTGCATAAAGTGCTCGAAGATAGCCGAATTCCACAATCCTAAGATAGAGGCGCTTCAGTCCGAGGCCGCCAAAAAGCTCGGCTATACCGTGGTCAATCACAAGATGGAACTCTACGGCTACTGCGCGGACTGCGCCGTTAAAGACCGTGAGGCGTGACCGTTGACCGTGAGCCGTAAAAGATTTTTCTTTTCACGGGTACGGACACGGTTCACGGCAGTTGCACATTTCTCTTGCAATTGAAAATGAATATTATTATCATTAGAGAATGCACAAGCACGAAGACGCTCCGATAAAGCACGCCTCGTCGAACCTCGTCCTTGTAGGCAATCCCAACGTAGGCAAGTCCGTCATATTCGGCGCACTGACCGGCAGGTACGCCACGGTGTCCAACTACCCCGGCACAACGGTCGAGGTGGCAAGGGGCGCTTTTACGGCAAGGGGGCGCTCGTTCGGCGTCATCGACAGCCCCGGGGTCAACAGCCTCGTGCCCATGTCCGAGGACGAGCGGGTAACGAGGGACATACTCCTTGGGCACGAGGCAGACGCTGTCCTTCAGGTCATGGACGCCAAAAATCTCAGGCGCGGCCTGCTGGTTACCATCCAGCTTGTCGAGATGGGACTGCCGGTAACGCTTGCGCTCAACATGTACGACGAGGCCGGAGAGCGCGGCATAACGATAGATGACGACGTGCTCTCCAGGCTGACCGGCCTGAGGGTGATACCGACCATCGCGACCCAGCGTTGGAACATGGACAAGTTGGACCACGCCTTTTTCAACGATACGCCGGTGTCGTCGGAGATGCGCTACCCCCAGGCCATAGAGGACGGAATAAAGGCGCTTGAGACAATCGCGCCGAGGGCGCGGATAACCGCAAGGGCGCTGGCCATCATGCTCCTTTCAGGAGATACGACCCTTGACGGCTTTTTGAAGCGTTCCCTTTCGGAAGACGGGATAAGAAAGATTGAAGCAACGCGCAGGGAGGTTCAGGCGAGATTTACCGAGCCGCTCGGCTACATCATAAATCGCGCAAGGCTCAAGGTAGTGGACGCGATGATCGGTAAGGTCGTAACCCGCTCCGAGGCCGGGCACGGGCGGATAGCGTCATTTATAGGACGCTATTCAACGCATCCGGTCTGGGGCATACCCATACTCCTTGCCGTGCTGTTCATCATGTATGAATTCGTCGGGGTGCTCGGCGCCGGAAAGAGCGTTGATTTTCTGCAACGCATGGTCTTTGAGGCGTATCTCAACCCGTGGGTAACCCGCGTCGTGGAGTACGCGTTTCCATCCGGCGTTATTCGAGACCTCATCGTCGGCGAGTACGGGCTTGTTACCATGGCCCTGACCTACGCGATAGCCATCATCCTGCCTGTCGTAGGCTTCTTTTTCATATTCTTCGGCTTTCTTGAGGACTCTGGGTATCTGCCGAGGCTTGCCGTCATGGTTGACCGCGTCTTCAAGTCAATGGGCCTTAACGGCAAGGCCGTGCTCCCCATGGTGCTTGGGCTGGGGTGCGATACCATGGCCACCATGACCACAAGGATACTTGAGACGAAAAAGGAGCGCGTCATTGTAACGCTCCTTCTGGCGCTTGGGGTGCCGTGTTCGGCCCAACTCGGCGTGATACTTGGCATGTTGGCCGCGATCTCATGGAAGGCTACGGTCATCTGGGCAGGGGCCGTACTGTTCATAATGTTCATAGTCGGCTACGCCTCGTCGAAGATAGTGCCCGGCGCGGCCTCGGACTTCATGCTTGAGATACCGCCGATAAGACTGCCGCAGTTCAGAAACATCGTTTTGAAGACCGTGGTGCGCGTTCAGTGGTATCTCAAGGAGGCGGTGCCGCTTTTCATACTCGGCACCCTGTTTCTTTTCGTGCTCGACAAGACCCATGCGCTTGGCGCCGTCGAATACGTTGCTTCGCCATTTGTAGTCGGCTTTTTGAATCTGCCCATCGAGGCGACGCAGGCATTTATCGTAGGCTTTCTGAGGCGCGACTACGGGGCCGCCGGACTCTTTGCCCTGCAACAAAAGGGCATGCTCGACCCGATTCAGGTGGTGGTGAGTCTCGTTACCATAACCCTTTTCATACCGTGCATAGCCAACCTTTTTATGATAATAAAGGAGAGGGGCCTGAAGACCGCAATCATAATGACGGCCTTCATCTTTCCGTTCGCCGCGCTCATGGGCGGCATACTGAATCTGATATTGAGGCTTTTGAATCCGTCGCTCTAACGCTTGAGGGAGCTAAGAAACTCCTCCCCTTTTTTCAAGGGGAGGCTTAGGAGGGGTTATGGCCGTTGACAAGGCATTTGAAGAGGTTTTAGAGTTCGTATGGTCCCTCCGCGAGGCGGGCAGCAATTCAATCAAGGCATTGCTTGAGATAGACGAGGTCAAGGAGGCAGAGGCCGATTCATCAACGCTCGAGGCGATGCAGAGGGACGGCCTTCTGACGCTCGACAACGACTCTATAACGCTCACCAACAAGGGAGAAAAACTTGCCGAGGCGGCCATCCGTCGCCATAGGCTTGCCGAACGTCTCCTGACAGAGGTGCTCGCAATGGACACGGACAGCGTTGAAAAAAACGCATGCAGCTTCGAGCATACGCTTTCGCCAGAGGTTACGGACAGGATATGCGCCCTGCTCGGACATCCGCCGACCTGCCCGCACGGCCTGCCTGTGCCAAGGGGCGAGTGTTGTAAGAAATCAAAGGACGCTGTAAAGCCGATCGTTGAGCCGCTCACCGAGCTTGGCGTGGGAGACTCAGGCCGCATAATCTTCATCCTGAGCGGCTCTCACGCAAGGCTCGATAAGCTCTCAGCCCTTGGGATCGTCCCCGGCTCAGTCTTGCACGTTCATCAGAAAAGACCCGCCTTTGTGCTTCAACTTGGAGAGACGTCTCTTGCCTTTGACGCTGACATAGTCAAGGAAATATATGTAAAAAAGATGAGTTAGAAGGTTGAAAGGAGGTTCATGGTTAACCTTGAACCTCCTCTCAACCTTGAACGTTCCTCATATAGCAGAACCAATAGTGTTACTATTATCTTGACATTCGACGTTGAATAGTGGTATGAAGTAGATACTGAAAGAAGGTCTGATTAATTCACTTTGAGACGCAGTGATGTATGGCAGCAACCTTGCTTGCTTGCTTGATGTCATTCCAGCAATCTTTTAGCGGGAATCCAGCGTCTTAATGCTCATTTCTGGATTCCCGATTAATACCTCGGGAATGACAAAAAGTGAATTAATCAGACCTTCCTTAAAGAGATTTTTCTTCATCTAAGGATATGGCGACAATGATAAATACAGTCAGTCAGTCAGTCAGTAAATTAATATTCTATAAAAGCAGTTTTGTGAAATGGCATATCGAACGATATGCCATTTTTATTTTTAGGCGCCGCCTTAGTACCCGCCGTTGTTTCCGCGAAACATCCGCCATCCTCATCGCTTTTATTTCGTTTACTCTTTTTATGCAAGAGCCGCTTGTTTTTGCGGCTGAGAAAGACAGCCCTGTGCCTCAGCCCGCACAATCCGGCAACCCGTCAGTAAATGCCGTTACTCAAGAGGCGGTGAAGGCCGGGGCCTTGTCGTGCGCCGGCAGGATCAATCAGATCATCAACTTTCTGTCTGCAGGCAGCCAGGGGATCGGCGCTCAGATATATGTGCCATCCGTTGACTCCGACCGCAAGATGGTATCGGTCTCACTCGAAATCCGGAATGATAATATGCCGGCCGCATACGCCGTAACCGGCTTTGCCCCTAATCAGGCAAACGGTTGCGGCGCGATGTATGAGGCCGTGGCGTACTGGAACATGAAATGCGACGACGTTGCCGCAAAGCAGTTTACCGGGCTGAAAAAGATTGGAGTCTTGCACAAGGAGATCGCGGCGCTGGAAGGGGGGGCTGGGATTACGGTGTTCCTGATGCCGGCTGGAGTTGGTTGTGTATCCATAAAAAAAGAGGTTGTGCAATGAACGGGGTTTGTAACTATGGAGGGGCGGATTAGCGGTCTGTGCCGGCAGGAGGAGGAATAAAGGCGAGTTTATATAGATGCAAAATCAAGACATCAACCCGACAAGGAGGTCATTGAGTATGATGCAACGGTTAAGACATAAAACAAACAAAAGAACAATGCGGATATTGGCATTGGTAATGGCTGTGGTTATGTCGCTGTCGGTGTCCGGCCAGGCGTATGCCACCGATACGACTTTGGGAGGCAATGACGACACGATCATAATTGCCGACAACGATAGCGCCGGCACTGCAACGGCGGGCAACTATATCTACGGCGGCAACACCGATGAGAGATTCGTGGTCAATGTCCAGTCATGGGACACCATAAATAGCAGCAAGTACGCCACTATCATACAGGCTGGGCCGGCTGCAACAGGTCAGAATTTCATGTATGTGAGCGATAGCGAGACTAGGCTGTCAAACAGCACCGACGTGAATATCGCCATAGATGCTGACAACGGTGGTGCCGGTACCTTCAGTGTAATAGACTTTAACGGAGCCTCTTCTTCCGTTACCGTCATCCAAAGCACCAATCTGACCACCACGATTACTGACGGCAGCGGCAAAACCCTTCAAATCGGAGCGGCAGGTAACAGCGTGACCGGTGGTTTTTCGGTGTCCGGCGGACTGGACAACAACTCCGGCGGCATAACGAACGCAGGGGCAATTTCAGGCGCAACGACTATAAACGCAAGCGGTCTTGCAACCCTTGGTTCCGTCTCAACCGGGGCCGTCACCTCGACCAGCCTGAACAACAACTCCGGCGGCATAACGAACGCAGGGGCAATTTCCGGCGCTACGACGATTGGGATGAGTGGAGCATTGACCGGAGCAACGACAATAAACGCGAGCGGTCTTGCAACCCTTGGCTCCGTCTCAACCGGGGCCGTCACCTCGACCAGCATTAACAACAACGGCGGCGCCATTACCAATGCGGGCACAATTACCGGCGTAGCTACCATCTCCGCGGCGGGCAATATTAGCACGTTAGGTACCGTATCGGGGAGCACGGGTTCATTCACCACCCTTACCAACACCGGCAACGCCACTATCGGCGGCACGCTTGGGGTTACGGGCAACACGTCTCTCAGCACCCTGTCCACAAGCGGAGTCGCCACCCTTAACTCCGCCGCCATCACCAATAACGCAACGGTCGGCGGCACGCTTGGGGTTACGGGAGCGAGCACGACTAACGGGATTACCAACACTGGGAACATTGCCACGACCACGCTGAGCACAAGCGGGCTTGCAACCCTAAACTCCGCCGCCATCACCAATAACGCGACGGTCGGCGGCACGCTTGGGGTTACGGGAGCGAGCACGACGAACGGGATTACCAACACTGGGAACATTGCCACGACCACGCTGAGCACAAGCGGGCTTGCAACCCTAAACTCCGCCGCCATCACCAATAACGCGACGGTAGGCGG
>JACRCE010000028.1 GCA_016213015.1 Deltaproteobacteria bacterium
ACAAGTCTCGTATTGCGAAGTGGTGCTGGGCGCAATAAGACGGGCTTCAAAGAGAGCGTGAGCTTCCTTGCCGGGGCGAACCGCGCTTTTGCGGTTGGCCCAATGCTCACATATCAGCATATATGCTGCGCTTTTTATTTTAGCCCTTCCTTGAGCTCGGAAAAAATTTCTAATTTTTAGAGGTAGCCTATAATTTTTTATTTTAGCCAGAAAATCCGTCAAAATACAAGAGAAACGTTTAGTACCGTGAACCGTGTCCGTGACCGTATAAAAGAGAAACACCAGCAAGCCCCATTATCAGGGGATTTTCACGGTCACAGACATGGTTCACGGCCTTTATTTGGAATGCCGGTCAGCCACCTTGCTTGCGCCGTAAGAGGATGGTTTTGTGACGGCGGCGTATCCTGAGCCGGTTACCATGCCGACGACCTCTTTTATGATCTCCTTGGTGTCGCCGTTCGGGCCGATGTCGAGGTGTATCTCGACCGGCAGTTTTTTATACCCGTTGTCATCGAGTCTGGCGCTGACCAGAGAGGCAAGCTCTATGCTCATGGTGGCCTCGTAGAACATGCGCTGTCTCAGGTTCTCGATCTTGCGCCTCAGGCTCTTCTTGTAAAAGTATATGCCGCCGTGGCCGACCCTGTGCGCTATGACCGCGCTTACGAAGCAGGTGTCGGCGTTGAGAAAGGAGTCGGTGCCGATTATCAGATTGTACTGGGAGTCGTTGTCCGAGGAAATGTAGGAGATGATCCTGTCGAACATGCCGTCAAAGCTGAAACGGCCATGAGTCGGGCTTATGAAATCCTGCCAAGAACTATGTCTGTCAGGTGGAGTCATAATTATATTTGACGCCGGCTTGTATTGCGCGGAACGCATTACGCCAAACTAATGCCCGCCCGCAAACCACAACGTGTTGCAACCATGTCCCGTTTGCGTAATCATATAAAAGTTCGACCTCAAAACGCAAGGCATTTCTTACCGCCGCATACCTTTTACGAAAAAAGTAAGTTGTAAGGCGTAGAAAAATAGTATATAGTAATATACATATTGTTTTTCCGGAGACGCGGATGACCCAAGCTCAACCGAAAAAGATATTGATCGTTGACGACGAGGAGGCCATACGCCTGTTGTGCGCCGAGTTCCTCGCGGGCGCCACTTTTACCGTGGAGACGGCGGTCAACGGCCTTGACGCTATGGATAAACTCAGGGCCTCGGCCTTTGACGCCGTTGTTCTCGACATAAACATGCCCGGGCTTGACGGAATAGATTTTTACAACAGGGCCATACGCAAACACGAAGGTCTCAGGGACAAGTTTCTTTTCATAACCGGAGACCTTTTCGGAGAGATCGAAACCCTGTCCCTCTTTGCCCACAGGGAAAAAAACGTCCTGAAAAAACCCTTTTCAAAGCAACAGCTCATCGAGGCTCTGAAGCTGATAGTCGCTTAGCGCCTTTATCGGGCATCCAAAGCGCCTTGACCAATCGAGGATATGCACTTTACCTCCGTTCAATATCTGGTTTTTTTCCTCGCAATCTATCTTGTCTACTGGCGCTTGAACGCGCGCCGGCAGAACATCCTTTTGCTTGCGGCCAGTTATTTTTTCTACGCCAACTGGAACTGGCGCATGTTGGGCCTCATCGTCCTTGTTACAGCAGCGGATTATTTCAACGGCCTGCGGATTCATCGCGCCTCCTCTCAAGCGCAAAAGAGGTTCTGGCTTACCGCGAGCGTCGCGGTAAATCTCGGCATCCTTGCCGGTTTCAAATACTTCAACTTCTTTATCGAGAGCTTTGCGGCGCTTGCCGCGTCAACCGGTTTTGCCGTCTCTTTTTCCACGTTGAATATAATCCTTCCAATCGGGATTTCCTTTTACACCTTCAGGAGCCTGAGCTACACCATAGACGTCTATCGCGGACGGCTTGAGCCGACCGCCTCGCTGATAGACTATGCCGCGTTCGTCTCCTTTTTTCCGCACCTTGCCGCGGGCCCCATAACCCGCGCCAAGGAGTTCCTGTTTCAATTGGAGAAAAAGCGGTCCTTGAACGGAGAGGATATGGAGGAGGGGCTGAGACGTTTTCTTCTCGGCTTTTTCAAGAAGGCCTTCATCGCCGATACGCTCGGTTTTTACGTGGTTGACAAGGTGTTCGCCTCTCCGGCGGACTATTCGTCCGGCGCTTTATGGCTTGGGATGCTGGCCTATACGGTGCAGATATACGCCGATTTTTCCGGCTATTCGAACATGGCCATCGGCTCGGCCAGACTGCTCGGCCTAAAACTCCCGGAAAACTTCGCGTTCCCGTATCTGTCGAAGAACGTCTCTGAATTCTGGAGGCGCTGGCATATCACCATGTCGGGATTTTTCCGTGATTACGTTTATATAACCCTCGGGGGCAACAGGAAGGGGAGGGCGCGCACAATATTCAACCTTGCGGCAACGACGCTTGTAAGCGGGCTGTGGCACGGGGCAGGGTTGACGTTCGTCCTCTGGGGCGCGTTGCACGGCGCGTATATCACGATATATCATCTATGGCGCGGCGACAAGAAGGAGGCGGCGCATCAAGGGCTGTTCGGATGGTTCATGGCATGGCTTGTTACTCAATTGGCGGTCGGCCTCGCATGGATACTGTTCAGATCTCCGAACGCGGGCGTCGCATGGATTTACATGAAGGGGCTTGTCGCGGCGCCGGGCGTTAGCGCCATCGAAGTTCCGTTGCTCGTGCATCTGGCCTTTGCCGCGTTCATCGCGGACCACTTTGCGGGATGGCTCATGGAGCGCCGGCCAACCGTAATGACGCGGATACCGGTCTGCCTTCAAGCCGTTGCTTACGCGGCAATGATACTCTTTTTGTATCATGCCCGGATTGAGGCGGCCAATCCGTTCATCTACTTTCAATTTTGAGTCAGGAAGGTTATGCAAGAGGCAGGGTCGGACAACGAGAATACGCCTGTGCGGCCGTCGCGGAGGTTTGCCCCGCTGGTGTTTTACACGCTCGCACTGCTCCTTCTTGCCGAACTGGTCGTTGCCCTTGTTTTGCCGTCCATGGTGCCTGAGCAGGTATATCTCGATCTTTATCTGAGCAAAGAGGCGCGTGAGAATACAAGGCGGTTTGTGAACGATTCCGCCCCGTTTCTCATTTACGACGAGATTGCCGGATGGCGCAATCGTCCCGACGTCGCTCATCAAAAATGGGTCATTGACGGACGCGGCTCGCGCTCCACGCATGCCGTTTCAACGGATAGGGCGCGGCGGACACAAGTGATCTTCCTCGGCAACTCGCTTGTCAACGGAAGCTCGGGCGTGTCAAATGACGAGACCATATCCGCGTATATAGAGGACGAAACGACCGCCTCAAGCAACTTTGCCGCCATGCTGTACTCCCTCGATCAATCGTACCTCGCCTATAAACACCGGCTCGGTGAATACAAGGCCGACGTCGTAGTGGTCGGCCTCGGGGCAACCCCCGGGGCCGGGCTTATGAACCGGTATATACCTTTTCGTTTCAGACAGGAACACAACATGCCGTTTTTCAAGCCGCGCTTCGAGCTGACGGGCAATACGCTCAACCTTATTCCTCTGCCGCCGAAACAGGCCTATGAGGAGATATTTTCCGTCCCGGCGATCCTTTCAAACCTTGCGTCAAGCGACGCTCATTACAATGAGTTCAAGGCTTATACACGCTTCGGCCTGACGCCCATATTCGCAAGCATACGTTATATCTATAACAAGGCACAGCGCCTCGTGAGCCTGATAAACCACGACGATAGAGACGCCCCGCTCCTTAAAGCGCTGATGAGCGCAATGGTCATGGAGGCCGAGAGCCGCGGCGCAATCGTCATCTTTATGATGTTGCCGGATCAAACGACTACTGCCCCGGGCCGGTTACGCGGCCTATTGCCGGATCATTACGGCAGTATGGTCAAGGAACTCTCCGGCGCCGGTTTTAACGTCCTTGATGCGCGGGAGACGCTAAGACGGAGCGGTATGCCTATGCGAAAGCTGTTTTACTACGACGGCATCCATTATACCGCCGTTGGCAACCGCGAGATAGCAACGGGATTGAAGACGATGATAGGCAAGAGGTAATCGGTTATCGGTTTGCCGTCTTTCAAAAAGCGCCGTTCCCATTCGTTTTTAACACGCCTACCTTACCGCGCTCAACGTTACTGTGCCTTCCAGCGTCTTGAGCATCCATATTACGCTTCTCTCTCGTGAGTAGATGAAATCCGTTGCTCCTGATGCGTCCACGGTGATAGTCAACGGACGGGGGTTGAGGATGAGCGTCTTGAGATTGAACGCCGAAAGAGCGCCCGGCTTATCGAACGAACCCATGTTCAAGAAGATCAGGTTGTCGTCGTCGAACCTTGCCAATCCGTCGAGAGAACCAAGAGGCCCGGTAAGGGCCTTGTACCCTGCCTTGTTCTTCCTGAATCCGATGACCCCGAGTTCCCCGTTTGTGCCGTCTCCGAGGCTCACGACGTATAGTTTGTCGGTTGGTTTGTCGTAATAGAGTCCGCTTGGCCCTGCAATGCCTGCGGCTGTCTCGAAGTATCTCGTGGGGATGCCGTCCTGATTCAGGAATAGTTCGTAGACCTTGCCAATGTCGGTCGCGCTCATGAACAGCGTGTACTCGCCTTGGTCTTCGCGCACCGCGAGGTCGTTCAAAAACGCGGTCTTCTCATACGAAAAATCGGTTTCAAAGATTGTCTCGCGGGTATTGATGTCAAACCCGATGAGCCTGTCCACGTCAATAACATAGAGTATCCCGTTTATTATGGTCATGCCCCCGGGCGAATTGAGATACCCTTCCTTGGGCAGAAGCTTCATGTTTACGATAGCGCCGCCCGGCGTGAGTTCGGATATGAACCCGTCGTTGTTCTTTGCGGACGGGGCGGACGGGTTTGATTGAGCGCCCATGTTGGATACGAATATGCGTTTTCCGTCGGCCGTGACCGCGATGGATTTAGGCGATGAAAACCCGGAGATCGTCTTAGGAAGCGCGTCCGTCATGGATGCCCTCTTCACGGCGTTTCCACAACTCGCGGGCAAGATGAGCATTGCAACGGCCACTATTGCGGGCCATAAAGTTCCGGTTACGAAGTCGTCTCGCAAGCTCTGCCTCCCTGAGCATCCGCTTTTCAGATAGAATCAAGAACAAGCCTATCAGAAAAGAGGCGCAAAGTCATGTTTTTGGGGGGTTAATTAAAATTATCAGAAAAGTAATTTAAGTGTGATTACAATTACATTGACTCGATATTAAGGCAAGTGATAAACTTGATAAAAGTGTGACTTATTCACTCTGAGACGTGGTGAGGCAAGGCACAACCTTACTTGCTTGGCTGCATTCCCTGCGTGGGATTGCAGCCCCGTTCCTCGTGATCTTGCCGTTACCTCTCGTTCCTATAGCTGTCTGCTTATGAAAACTACTGTCGTCAAGATAGCCATAAGCCTCATCTCGCTCTGCCTGTTTCTTGCCGGTTGCGGCGGGGATGGGGGTAAAGGGGCAGGCTCGTCATCCGGCTCGGCCTCCGGCGTGGGCAGGGATCCGGGGCCTGAAGTCTCCGCGCTCTACGGGATAAACGAGACGGCCGGGGAGTTTGACATTGCTATAGATTCATCCGGCGCAATGACCATAACCAATGTCAATGCGTCGTTGGCGAGCTTG
>JACRCE010000032.1 GCA_016213015.1 Deltaproteobacteria bacterium
ATTGCGAGCCCAGCACCACTTTGGATTATGAAAGCGTGTTCCTTGGCAAATTCCTTCGTGCAACAAAGTGGTGCTGGGTTGATTTCCTTGAAGACGAGATTCTACGCTGCGCGAGAATGACGGGTCGGCGAATTAATCAGACCTTCCTTTACTACCTCCAACCTCCCACATCCTACCTCCCATCACGTTATTTCTTATCTGATTTATCGTCGGCCTTCCGTTGCATCTTCTCTCCGTGCTCCTGCATGGCCTCGCCTCTTTTTTCAACAGCCTCGCCGCGTTTCTCCCTCATCTCGCCGCGCTTTTCAACGGCCTTGCCGCGCCTTTCCATCCTATCGGACTTTCTATGAAGTTCATCGGCGCGTTTATGCTTGCCCTCGGCGTCCAGTTCGTCGGCCTTCTTTTCAACGGCGTCCGAGCGTTTTTGAACGTCTTTGCCGTGCTCCTGCATGGCCTCGCCCTGTCTTTGCATCCTCTCGCCGCGTTTTTCCACGCGCTCGCCCCTCTTTTCAACCCTCTCGCCTTTTTTCCCGGCGCGATCATTCGCATAGGAAGTTGCTACCGACAAGACAAGCGCCAGCGAAGCCAGAATAACGGTGAACCTCTTCATAGTCAGCCCCCTTTAGTGGTTTTTTCCAACAACGCCTTCACCTCTTGAACGACCTCTTGAACCTTTATAAGTCTTACCTCTCCGGTCTTTCTCAACTTCAACTCCACAAGGCCGTCTTTAAGATTTTTCTCTCCGACGATAATCCTCACGGGGATGCCGATAAGGTCCGCGTCCTTAAACTTTACCCCGGCACGCTCGTCCCTGTCGTCGATGAGCGCGTCAAGACCGGCCTCTTTCAACGAATCATATATCCCGAACGCGGCCTTGAGAGTATTTTCATCCCTGACGTTCACAGGCGTCACTTCGCAGTCGAACGGAGAAAGCGGAGCAGGCCATATTATACCGTACTGATCATGGTTTTGCTCGATGGCGGCGGCGGCCGTCCTTCCTATGCCTATGCCGTAGCAACCCATTATCATGGGCCGCTCCTTGCCGGCCTCGTCGAGGAAGGTCGTGTTCATGGCCTTGCTGTACTTTGTGCCGAGCTTGAATATATGCCCCACCTCTATGCCGCGTCTGATCGACAAAACGCCTGAGGCGCAACGCGGGCAGGCGTCTCCATCGCGCGCGGTCTTCAAGTCGAAATATTCGGCCTCGAAGTCCCTGCCAGCGTTTACGTTAATGAGATGCGAGTTGGCCTCGTTGGCCCCTGTAACGGCGTCCGTCAGCCAGCGCACGTTGAAGTCCGCGACTATGCGCGTTTTAAGGCCGACAGGCCCGGCAAAGCCGCTCGGCGCATTGGTTGTCTCAACTACAATTCCCTCCGAAGCAAGCACGACGAAACCAGCTCCAATCGCCCTCTTAAACTTTATCTCGTTGAGTTCATCATCCCCAGCCACGAGCGCCACAACCACGCCCTTGTCCGTTTCATATATGAGCGTCTTTATCAGCCTCTTCGGCGCGACCTTCAAAAACGCGCTGACCTCTTCAACGCTTTTCTTGCCCGGGGTCGAGACCTTTTCAGGCATCTTTGCCTGCTCCGTTGCCGGTTGAGATGGCGGCCTTCTCACCTCGGCCCTCTCGACGTTCGCGGCGTAGGAACACGCATTACAGGCCGCTATGGCGTCCTCGCCCGTATCCGCAAGCACCATGAACTCGTGGGAGAAATTGCCGCCTATATTGCCCGTGTCCGCCTCAACCGGCCTGAACTCAAGGCCGCAACGCTCGAATATCCGGCAGTATGCCTCAAACATGTTGCGGTACTCCTTGTCCGCGCTCTCGTCGTCCGCGTGGAAGGAGTATGCGTCCTTCATGGTGAACTCCCTGCCGCGCATCAGACCGAACCGCGGGCGTATCTCGTCCCTGAACTTGGTCTGTATCTGGTAAAGGTTCATGGGAAGCTCCCTGTACGAGCGCACCTCCCGACGCACCATGTCGGTTATGACCTCCTCGTGCGTGGGGCCAAGGCAAAACTCCCTGTCGTGCCTGTCCCTCAACCTTAAAAGCTCCTTGCCGTAAGCGTCCCACCTCCCGCTCTCCTTCCACAACTCGGACGGGACGACCACCGGCATCCGCACCTCCTGCGCCCCTGCCTTGTTCATCTCCTCGCGCACTATCGTCTCTACGCGCCCGACGACCCTTACGCCCATTGGCAGGAGGTTATATATCCCGGCGGCCACTTTTCTTATCATGCCGGCGCGCATCATGAGCTTGAGGCTCACCACGTCCGCGTCCGCCGGACTCTCTTTGAGCGTCGGCAGAAGCATCCTTGAAAAACGCATGTTGAAGACCTTTCTTGAAAGGATAACCGGTTAACGGGTATCAGTTATCGGTTTAGGATAAGGGAAGCTCTGATTAATTCTCTTTTCTGTCATTGCGAGGCAAAGCCGAAGCAATCTCGTCTTCAAGAAAATCAACAAGTTAGAGATTGCCACGCCGCAAAAGCGCGGCTCGCAATGACAAAATAGGAATAAATCAGAGATTCCTAAGTATTCTTTTACCTTCACCGATAACCGTCCACCGGCAACCGATAACCTTCTACAACCTTTCCTCAAATATCTTAATCTTGGCGTTTGCGCGCAGGGCCGCCACCCATTTGTTCAGCGTCTCTTCCTGTTTGCGCGAAATGAGGCTGGACTTATACTGTTCTTTTATCTTGTCAAAACCGGCCGCGTCGGCCTCTTTTGCGGCCTTGAACTTGAGGACGTAAAACTTGCCTCCGGCTTCGACGACCTTCTTGTGATACGGCGCGGTCTTTTCAAGGCCGAACAACTCAGGCTTGTCGCCGGTCTGAGCGCCGATTACCGGTATCCTGCCATCAGGCAAGGCAAAGAGCGGCGTTGATTCAATCCTGACGCCCTCCGTCTTTGCGGCCTTTGCAAGGTCTTCCCCGTCCGTCGTCTTTTTCAATACCTCGTCGGCCTTGCTTGAGGCAAGGGCCATTGCCTTATCGCGCCTCAAAGCGTCTTTAACCTTTACGGCTATGGCCGGATAGTCAGGCACATGCGCCGTTACCCGCTTGGTCGCCTTCAATAAATAAAAGGCCGATTGCGTCTGGATCACCCTGCTCACCTCGTTGTCCGCAAGGGCAAAGGCCGTTGCCTGAACCTCCGGCGCCTTTGCAAGTTCGCTCTTGTCCCGCTCGCTCACAAGGCCGGTTGAACCGTGGGTTATTCCCTTACGGCTCGAAACGGCTTTTTTAAGTTCCTCGCCTGTTTTTGCGTTTTTGAAAACCGTCTCAAGCGCGGTCATCTGTTCCTTTGCCTCGTTCCATGCCTTCTGCTTGGCGATGATATTTCGTATCGTGCCCTCAACGTCTTTTAACGGCGCGGCGGCCGCCTCCTTTTTTCCGTAGACCTTTATGATATGAAAGCCGTAAGGCGTTTCAACGAGGCCGCTTACCTCGTCCTTGGCAAGGGCAAAGGCCGCGTCCTCAAATGCCTTTACCATCGTGCCCTTCTGAAACCAGCCGAGGTCCCCTCCCTGCTTTGCCGAGCCGGGGTCTTGCGAATATTTTTTCGCCAACGCCGAAAAGTCGCCTCCCGCCTTGACCTCCACAAGCACGGCCTCAGCCTTCTTTCTTGCCTCTTGAAGGGCTACGGCCTTATCCGTTGCCTTAGGCTCCGGCCTTATGAGTATATGACGACCGGCTATCTCCTCCGGTAGTTCGAACTGTTTGGGGTTTTTCTCGTAAAAGTCCTTTATTTCCTTGGCGCTGACATTGCGGCTTGCTATGGAGGCCAACGAATTGAAATCCGCCGCCGCATAGAATACGTCCACGCGGAGCGGCTCCATGAAACGAGAGCCGTTTTTCTTGAGGTACTCCTTTGCCTCGTCTTCGCTTATATTTATGGAGGACAGATACCGCGCGGGATCAAACGTCACGAACTCAAGGCTTATTTGTCTGTTCTCCTTAATATACCCGGCCTTGGCCTCATCGTCGCTTACGGTTACGTCCTTGACGACCGCCTCCTGAACCCTTCTCAACATGATGTCTTCCCTGATGTTGGCCTCGAACTCGGCCGGTTTCAGACGATTGGCGCTCAACACGCTAAGGTAGGTCTCCTTGTTGAAGGCGTTGTCCTTGGCAAACGCCGGGATGCCCTTGATGACGTCCTGAACGTCCTTATCGGCCACGGATATGCCTTTTGAAGCGGCCTCCTTGAAGGCGATGTTTCTGTTTATGAGCAGGTCGAGCGCCATGCGCTTGAGATTCATCTTCTCCAGCATCTCATCGGTCAACTGGCCGCGTGACTGCTCCTTGTAGTATTCAACCTGCCTTTTGTAAAGAGAGATATAATCCTTGGACAGGATGGAAACGTTGTCAACGGTTGCCACGACTGCCCTGTCCTGCTTGTCGTTGCCTGAGGGAGAGACGCCCCAGAAGATGAAGACAATGACAATGGCCGCGAAGATGAACAGCACTATGGCGGAATTGCGTTTGTTTCTTAAAGCCTCAAGCATCTTACACCTCCATGATACGTTCTTGATTTAACGACGGAATACGTCGGACAGACCGTAACTCGGGTTACGCAACAATGCGCCGCATTGGGTATCATAATGTAAAGTGATTGGCAATTCAACTTTTTTCGGGGTTGAGAAAAGAAACGGGGACGGATTTATTTTTATGAAAAATAAATCCGTCCCCGTGTTTGTTTTTTCGGCCTTTTCTCAATCAGGATGGCGGGCATTGCCCGCCCGCGCTGCCATGCGGTTGTGCAAATCGCAGGCAGCTGCGCAGATGCGCTCAAGATTCAATACAATAAGTGCGAACTGCATCTTTGGTGGATGCTGCTCGTATTTTGCTGGCTGGGATACGCGCTTGCTCTTTTCAGAAAGCATACCGACGGAATGATGTGCTGCCTGCCGCCCAAATTCGGGAAGGGCGTTGAAAAGATCAGCGACAACCTTCTTGGAGAGTGAGGACGAAAGATCGTGTGCGAAATCGTTGCGTAACTTCCCGATGCGCTTGAGCGCACCTCTAAAGTTTTGGTCAAACCCAAGGCAACAGGCAAGGTCAACTTTCTTCGCGTAGCTGAGGCCTAAGTCGTTGAGGAACTCCGGTTCGACAACCGTGATCTCAATAAACTTGTCGAGTTGGGCCTCAACATACAAATGCGAACGAATGACTGAAGCAACTTCGTCTTGGGCCAGTAGCGCCTTAAGGAACTTTTCATTGATGGGCGATGGCTCAATCATATCAACCATTTTGCGCGCTTTTTTCAAACACCAGATTCTCCGTGGAGAAGTTAAATATATCCTCTGGCTTGTATCTCTCAGATGCGCCAATGATTTCAAGGCCAATTATCTTGCCGTCGGCGTCAACGTCGAGATTCACTCCATCTTCTATCTCCCTCGTGTGCGCGACCTTTTTTTCCTGTATCCTGATATACAGGGCGTCAACCTCTTTATCGTATTCGATCTTCATGCGCCCCCTATCTGTTCCTGTCAATGGCCGTTATAATGACTATACGGTTGCCTTCCTCTTTATAAGTCACTTTAAGCAGCTTCTTGCCTATGCGTTTAAGCGCTTTCCTTCTGCCTTTTGTGGAATCCTCCGTCGTATCAGGGTTGCGTATCGTCATGGCAATCTCGTCTTCAGAGATTTCTCTCCATTGCATCCGCCTGACAACGTGTCTGCTGAAATAGATTTCCATTCAATGACGGATGAAGCACCCTCGCGGTTTTTGAACTCCTCAAGCGTAATCTATCATGGAAACATCTAAGATGTAAAGTAACGGCTCAAAAACAAAACCCCTTGTCATCTGAAAAGATGACAAGGGGTTTCAATTAAATCCCGCAGCGTCCTACTCTCCCATACAGTTGCCCATATAGTACCATCGGCCCTGGAGTGCTTAACTTCCGTGTTCGGGATGGGAACGGGTGTGACCACTCCGGTATGGCTACGGGAAGGCTTCATACGATGTGAAGACTTCACGTTTTTTTGCGGGCAATGCCCGCCCTACGACAACGCGCTGACGAGCCGCTCCAACAACCGAACAGAGTAAGTTTTCATCAAAACGCCTGGAGTCAAGAATCAAGCCAATAAATATATGGTCAAGCCTCACGGTCGATTAGTACCGGTTAGCTGAACGCCTTACGGCGCTTACACACCCGGCCTATCAAACTTGTGGTCTCCAAGTGACCTTCAGGGGACTTACGTCCCGGGAGATCTTATCTTAGGAGGGGCTTCCCACTTAGATGCTTTCAGCGGTTATCCCTTCGGGACACAGCTAACCAGCGTTGCTCTTGGCAGAACAACTGGAATACTGGAGGTCCCGCCATCCCGGTCCTCTCGTACTA